>JAFKKW010000127.1 GCA_017304275.1 Hyphomicrobiales bacterium
GTCACCCTTCTTGATCCAGGCGTCGAGCGGGACCTCCTGCACGGGGCCCACCGCCTCGATGACGCGCGGCCGGCCTTTTCCGTCGATGTCGACGATGCCGACATGCATGTACTGCGTCCCGGAGGCGAGCATAATGGCGTCGCTGGCGCTGGTGGTCGTTTTCTGGAAGACGATATCGCCAGCCTTGAGCGGCGGCAGATCCTTCGCCGGCGCGAGCGTGAGTCCGATGCCGAGAACCGCCAGCCCGGCGGCCAGGGCCTGAAGCGCAAATTCCATCATCCCATCCAGCATGTTTCCGGAAGTCGGCGGCCTCGTGGCGCCGAGGTCATCGCAGACCTTTCGGTTCCTGCGTATCATGTCCGCCGCGATTCATCGATCCTGGCGCGTATGCGGGCGGCGGGCCCTGCGGTTTTGTGGGCACGGGGGACTTTTTGCCCGAGATTTGAAGCCTTTGGAGCGGCCGGCCGATGCGGGACGAGCCTTACGACCTGGCGATTGTCGGCGGCGGCATCAACGGCTGCGGCATCGCGGCCGACGCCGCCGGGCGGGGGCTGCGGGTCGTATTGTTCGAGAAGAGCGACCTGGCGAGCGGAACGTCCTCGGCCAGCTCGAAGCTCATTCATGGCGGGCTGCGCTATCTCGAGCATGGCGAACTGCGGCTGGTCCGCGAGTCGCTGATCGAGCGGGAAGTGCTGCTCGAGCGGGCGCCGCATCTGATCCGTCCGCTGCGGTTCGTGGTTCCGCATGCAAAGGGCATGCGCTCGCCGCTCCTCATGCGGATCGGTCTCTTCCTCTACGACCACCTGGCGGCGCGGCGGCGCATTTCCGCTTCGGAGGCCATCGATCTCTCGCGCGATCCCGCGGGGCGGCCGTTGAAGACGACATTCCGCACGGGGTTTTCCTACTACGATTGCCAAGTGGACGACGCGCGCCTCGTGGTGGCGCTCGCGCTCGATGCCGCAGAGCGCGGGGCGCAGATCCATACACGCGCGCCGGTGACGGCCATCGCCATGCAGGACGGGCTGTGGCAGATCACCGCCGCGACGCGATCCGGCGAGGTCGGCGTCATGGCGCGGGTGCTCGTCAATGCGGCGGGGCCGTGGTGCGCGGAGGTGGCGCGCCTTGCCGGCGCCGGCGATCAGACACCCGCTCTACGGCTCGTCCGCGGCACGCACATCGTGGTGCCTCGCATCGAGGGAGCCGACGACGGCTACCTGCTGCGAAACCCGGATGGGCGCGTGGTGTTCGCATTGCCGTTCGATCCGGAGTTCACGCTGATCGGGACAACGGAGGTGAGCGTCGCGACACCCGCCGAGGGGTTTACGCCGAGCCGCGAGGAGGAAGACTATCTGATCGAGACGGCCGCTCTCTTCTTCACGACGGCCCCGGCGCATGAGGACATCGTCTGGCGGTTTGCCGGCGTGCGACCCCTGGTCGAGGACGGCGCCCAACGGGCGTCGGCCGTCTCGCGCGACTATCGGCTCGATCTCATCCACCGCCGGGGCGCGCCACCGCTGCTCAATGTGCTCGGCGGCAAGATCACGACGTATCGCCGCCTCGCCGAAGCGGCGCTTTCCCGCCTCGGACCGTTCTTTCCGGGCCTGAAACCGGCCTGGACCGCGGAGGCGACGCTGCCCGGCGGCGATCTCGGCGGGCGAGAGTTCGAAGCCTTCTGCCAGGATCTCGTGCGGCGGCATCCCGATATCGCCCCGGCGACGCTGCTGCGTCTGGCGAAGCGCTATGGCTCGCGCGCCGAGCGCGTGGTGGACGACGCGGAGACCGATCGCGATTTCGGCGACGTCATCGGCGGCGGGCTCACCGAACGCGAGGTGCTCTACCTGCGTGACTGCGAATGGGCGTGCACGGCCGAGGACGTCCTCTGGCGGCGTACCAAGGCCGGGCTGCATCTCGACGCCAGCCAGCGCCAGACCGCCGAGATCCTCGTTCAGCATCTCGTCGGCGGGCGCAAGGAAGTCCTCTAGACCTCGCGCTAGCGTGCGCCGAGGGCCGGATCGGCGGCGGCGATCTCGTAGATGCGCTGCTTCTTGCGCAGCCGGCTCGCATCGAGCAGCATGCGCCCGGCCCAGCGATAGACGTTGCGGGAGCTGACATAGGCGCGCATCAGATGCATGCGCTCGTGCTGCTCGGTATCCGACATCGTGAGCGCGTTGTGGAGCGCTTCGCCGGTCGCGTGCGCATCGTAAGGGTTGATGATCAGCGCCTCGGCCAGCTCGCGGGATGCGCCGGCAAAGTGCGAGAGCACGAGGACGCCACGCTCGTCGTCACGCGCGGCGATGAACTCCTTGGCGACGAGGTTCATGCCGTCGTGCAGGCTCGAGACGATGCAGACGTCCGCGGCCCGGAACAGCTCGAACACCTCGGTGGGCTCGTGGTGGCGGATGATGAGGCGGACCGGCGCCGGCGAGACGTCGCCGTACTTGGCGTTGATCTCGTCGGCGAGCGCGAGCGCCTCATCCTGCAGGCCCTGGTAGGTGGAGAGCTTGCTGCGCGTCGGGGCTGCTGCCTGGACCAGCACGAAGCGGCCGCGCCATTCGGGATGCGCATCGAGCAACGTGTCGACCGCGCGGATGCGGTCCAGCACGCCTTTCGTGTAGTCGAAGCGCTCGATGCCGATGGCGATCTTGGTGTCGGCCGGCAAGCCGAACCGTTTGCGCACGACCTCGCGGCATTCCGCGATCGACTTCTGGTTTTCCAGAGCTGCGGGCGGCCAATCGATCGAGATCGGATACGGGCGGATGAACGTCTCGTGGCCCTTGTGGGTGACGGATTCCTCCTCGCGATCGATCCGGCTTTCGACGAAGCGGTCGACCGTCTCGAGGAAGTTGTTGCAGTGGAATTGCGTATGGAAGCCGATGATGGTCGAGCCGAGCAGGCCGTGGATCAGCTCCTCCTTCCAGGGGAAGATGCCGAAGGTTTCGGCGTTCGGCCACGGGATATGCCAGAAGGTGATGATGGTCGCGTCAGGCAGGCGTTCGCGCACCATGCGCGGCAACAGCCCGAAGTGGTAGTCCTGCACGAGCACGATGGGAGACGTGGTCTTTGCCTCGGCGACGACGGCATCAGCAAAGCGCTCGTTGACGGCGCGGTAGGTGCGCCAGTCGGATTCGCGGAACACCGGGCGCGTGAAGGCGATGTGGCAGAGCGGCCAGAGACCCTCGTTCGCGAGGCCGTAGTAGTAGCCGTCCTGCTCCTCCTCGGTGATCCAAATGCGGCGCAGCGTGTACTCGGGATGGCCCGGCGGCACGGCGATGCGGTCATGGGCATCGACGGTTTCGCGATCCGCGGTGCCGCTGCCGTGCGCGATCCACGTTCCGCCGCAGGCCCGCATCACGGGCTCGACCGCGGAGACGAGACCGCTTGCCGGTGTCTGCAGCTCGATGCCGTGCTCGCCGCGATTGTGGATGTAGGGCTCGCGGTTGGCGACCACGAGCACCTCGACGCCCGGCAACTCGGCCATGACGATATCGCGCAGCGTGGACTTGCTCCAGTTCGCCTGGTCGCGGTCGATGGCGCTCTGGCTCATCTCGAGCTGGCGCAGAACCTGGCGCACCTCGCGGTCGAGGATGCCGAACGTGACAGGATCGGCGCTGGCCCTGCCGGGAACGGTCGCCCCGATCACGGCCTGCTTGAACTTCTGCGTCCAGTTGCGGATCAGATAAAGCACGAGGCCAACGGCAAGCGCGCCGCTGGCGAGGATGATGCCGCCCAACATCAGCGTCAGGTAGTTGCGCGCCTCCTGACCGCGGTACTCGGCGAAGGTCAGATCCTGGACGATGATGAAGTGTCCGTGGGACGGGTCGGCAGAGATGGGAAACGCGCCGATCAGCATGCGACGGCCGCCCACGACGATGGTGGAGAAGCTCTCCACATCCGAGCGGGAAATCTCCGCGCATTTGATTGCGGACGGCATCAGCTTGGTGGCGTAGCTCGGCTCGCCGTCGCTCTTGCAGACGCCGACCGCGACGACGCGGCTGTCCGCCGTCGCAACACGCTCGAAAAGCTGGTTGATGTGATCGTCCTGCCCGCTCGTGAGCATGCTCGCCAGCGGAACGCTGACGGAATTATAGGCCAGCGAGGCGCGCATCTCGACGTCGCGCCGCGACCAGTCGTCGATCAAGGACGTGACGAGCGGGCCGAGCAGCAGGACCGCCAGCAAGGCGATCGCAACGGCGATCAACCCATACCGCACGGCGAGCTGGGCCGTGCGTCCGCGGGACGCCCACAGCTTCGGCCGGCGCTCCCAATAGCGCAGCAGAAAATCCGTATTCCGCGATATTGCCGGAACCCTCCTCGCTCAAGCCTCCCCGCGCGGGCGGTACCGTGAACGGAAAATTGAAGTTGCGGCGCATGCTGCGCGCTGAGGACAGGCAGGTCAACCCCTTGAGCATCCGGGAAAACGCGTGGTTGACACGCGTTTTTTGCTCTTTGTCGTGCCGGGTGCGACGCTGTGATCTCGCCCGTGTGATCTCCCGCACGCGAGAACGGAGCCGTGTCGGCACGGCTCCGTCATTCAAGTCAAATCAGGCGTTCAAATCACGTTCACGCCCGAGCCGAGGCTGCTCAACGCTGCTGTTCGCGGCGGTTGTGCTCGCCCTGACGCTGCTGCTCGCCCGAGCGATCATCTGCAGGATCGCCCGGCTGGGGCTTGCGATGGCGCTGCTCGTCCTGCTTGCCAGGGCGCTGTTGCTGATCGCGGCGCTGTTCCTGCTCGGCATGCTGCTGGCCACGCTGGGACTGGCCGCCCTGCTGGCCGGGGTTCCGGTTCTCATTTGCCATTTGAACGTCTCCTGGGGTTTGGGGGTCTAACATCCAGGAAACGCTCCGCTTCGGACGACGGTTCCGGCGCCTTTCCTTACGGTTTGATATGCCTCAGTTTCTGGGGCCTTTGCCGCCGATGTCGTCGGACAACGGCTGGCTCAGCTTGGTCCCCGTCGCGCGGTTGATGAGCACCGTCACCAGCCAGAGCGCAACGCCGATCGCGAGGAGCGCGCCCGCGATCCGATACTGCACGACGTCACGGCCGGTCCACGGTCCGGCGAGAAAGGCGCAACTCGCCGCGCCGAGCACGGGGAGAACCGTCGGCGTCCGGAAATGATCGTGCGCGACGGGATCGCGCCGTAGCACGAGAACCGCGACATTGACGATCGCGAAGACGCAAATGAGCAGGAGCGCCGTGGTGCCGCCGAGGGCGGGCACCTCGCCCACGAACGCGATCAGGGCGAAGGCGAGAAGCGTCGTGAAGGCGATAGCGACGTAAGGCGTGCGCCGCGCCGCGTGCACCTTGCCCAGCACAGGGGGCAGGACGTGCTCGCGGCTCATGCCGTAGACGAGACGGCTTGCCATCAGCATGTTGATCAGCGCGCTGTTGGCGACGGCGAACATGGTGATGAAGCCGAAGAGACCGAGCGGAAAGCCGGGGGCGCCCGCGGCGACGACCTTCAACAGCGGCGTCTCCCCCTCGCCCAACTCGGCGGGCGGAACGAGGGTGATGGCGGAGATCGAGACCAGTAGGTAGATCGTTCCGGTGATCACGAGGCCAAGCAGCAGGATCTTCGGAAACGTCTTGACCGGATCCTTCGTCTCCTCGGCCATGTTGACGCTGTCCTCGAAGCCGACCATGGCGAAGAAGGCCAGCGTCGTCGCCGCAATCGCCGCCCACACCGCGCCGCCCGCGCCTTCCTCGGATTTGAACTCGAAGATGCGCGAGACGTCGCCCTTCCCGCCACCGATGGCCCAGAAGCCGATAAAGATGATGATCAGGAGACCGGTCAGCTCGACAACCGTCAGCACGACATTGAGCTTCACGCTCTCGCCGACGCCGCGCAGGTTCACGGCGGCCACGGCGGCCATGAACAGCAAGCCGACGATGGTTATGCCGATGCCGTCCGCCAGGCCGAGCGCGAACGCGTCCGACATGTTGGCTGCGAACGCGCGCGAGGCGGTCGAGGCCGACGTTATCCCGGAGCACATCACCGCGAAGGCGACGAGGAAGGTCACGAAATGGATGCCGAAC
>JAFKKW010000576.1 GCA_017304275.1 Hyphomicrobiales bacterium
GTGATGCTCGGTATCACGAGGTTGATTTGCGACCAATCGCCATTGGCGAAGCGAGCGGCGCCTGGCGCATCTTCCACGGCGACAAAGAGAAGTGCCCTGATCATAGTCGGCATGTCATGTCCGTGCACTTGACCCGCACGATAGCTGTCGGGATCGAACATGCGATCCTTTAGGACACGGTCAAGGCAGTCGGTCAGGAGTTCGAGTGTGTTCGCGGGGATGTTCGGCGCATCCAGGATATGGCGGGTGACTGTCTTGTCGGCAAAGTGCGCAAGCACGGCCAACGCCTCCTCGTCATCCACCAAGAACGGCGCTAGAAAGCGCTGGCGCACCCGCTCCGCCTCAAAGTATGGCGCTGCGCGTGCGAGCAGGTCTGCAAAAACCGGAATCCATTCATGGAGACGGGGCTGGTGTTCGCGCCGCCTCTTCCGGTCCCACCAAGACGGCATCAATCGTTCCGCGGTCCAGGCTACGAGCTGGGTGAGCGCGACCTGCAACAAGGGGCGGTAGGTGGTTGATTGGCACCATGCTTCGATCGGAAAGTGCCGGAATATCTCTGCGGCGTACTGCGCGTTGAACAGCGGATCGGGTTCGCCCCAGTAGTCCTCATCTTCAGTTTCCGCACGGCGCCGCCGGCGTCGAGAGACTTTTGCCCACGCAGGCGGAACGTCGGCGAACGGGGTGTCGGCGCTGTCGGTCAATCTGGTCAATGCACGGGCAAGACTTTGGCTGCGTGCCTGATCGTTGGCGAAATTGTCCCGTTCCCCATTCTTATGGATGGTTGGGCGGTGATAAAGCGAGAGATCCATGGCAAGTTGGGCGGCGACCCATTGGACGTGATGATCCGCGTCCATGAAAAGCCCTTGAAAGGCGAGATGCGCAACGTCATCGAGCGGATGGCCAGCCAGCATGAGAAGGCGTCGCGCAGAGTCTTCACGTGGGACAGCGGACCGGCGGTTGTGAAAGAGAGCGACGACGAGGTGAAGAGCGGGATGCCAGGGAATCTTCGAGCCTGAAAAGCTCTCCGGCTCGGCCATGTCTTGAACTCTTGCCATCACGTCCCAGGCCCAATCCAGATCTGCGGGCGAAGGGGCTGCAAAACGAATGGTGCATGCCGCGAT
>JAFKKW010000128.1 GCA_017304275.1 Hyphomicrobiales bacterium
GTTGGGGTCGCGTTCCGATATCAAGATCCGCAAAGGCAGGCTTGCAGACGCCGCGGCCGTCGCTGACACATTTCGCCAGTCATGGCTGCACGCCTATCGCGGCATTCTCCCCCACAATCATCTTGAGAACATGATCCGCCGGCGCGGCCCGGATTGGTGGGCGAGCGTCATCCGCAGCGGCGACAGCCTGATCGTGCTCGAGAAGAGCGGCACCGTCATCGGTTACGCGACGCTCGGCTTCTGCCGCACGCGCGGGCCCTACCAGGGCGAAATTTACGAGCTCTATATAACTCCCGTCTACCAGGGCCTCGGTTACGGCGAGCACCTGTTCGAGGCTTGCCGCTACGGGCTCGATCAACGGCGCCTGAAAGGCCTCGTCGTCTGGGCGCTTGCCGAGAACACGATGGCGACCGACTTCTACTGGCGCCGCGGCGGCCGTCCCGTGAAGCGGGGATTCGAAACCATCGACGGCCAGAAGCTGGAAAAGATCGCCTTCGCCTGGTCCTCCTGATCACGTCTCCGGACAAGAGCGCCTATCGCGCGCGCCCTTCCTCCTGCGCCGTGACCCGCATCGGCTCGCGCGGACAGTCCTCGGAGCGCGCGATCGTATCGGCGAGCTTGCGCGCCAGCACGATGGCATCGGGACTAGCCGCCGCATCGACGTAAGCCGCATGACAGGTTTCGCGGTCCGTGACGCGCATCACCACCAGCACCTCGCCGGTTCCCGTTTCGCTGCGCGTGAAATACCGCACGATGGTCGCGTAAGGCACCGGCTGCGCATCACGGATGACGAACCGCCATTCGACCGTGGTCCGCTGCCCGCCGCTATCGAACAAGCTGTTGAACGACTTGAGCGTTTGCTGGGCGGCGAGGCGCTTGTCGGCATCCGGACCGACGCTGAGGAACGCCCCGTCCTGCCCCTCCGACACATAGACGGGATAGCCGGGCAGCCCCTTGCAGAGCCGGCCGGCGGTGTGGCCGGGAAGTGCCGTGCAGAGCGAGAGATCGACCGCCGTATAGAGACTTCGGATCTGCTGCACGGCCGCGGCCGCACTGCACCACAGCAGAACGGCAAGCGCGGTCAATTTGCCTGACGGCACGGCCATGGAGCACCCTCGGATGGCCAGGACGGAAACTTTCCCTCCTTCTACACGCCTTCATGGCCAAAATCCGCGATATCTCCAGCACGCCCCCCAACCGCAGGATCGATGGTCGAAAGACCGGGATCGCGACCTCCCATCACCGCGCTGCGGCGGGGCTCGAACCATGGTTAGCGGATGCGAAGCCTTTATCGCGGTTGAGAAAGCCTGTTCGGCGCAAGAGCCGCACTTCCTCTCAGCCGCGACGATTGCTATATCGGCCCGCAACTGAACCCCCCTGAGGACGTGATGAGCGAGATCCGGATCGCCGTGACGGGAGCTGCGGGCCGCATGGGCCGCGAGCTCGTCCGTGTGATCTCCGCCACCTCGGGCTGCGTCGTCAGCGGCGGCACCGAGCCGCCCGGCTCTCCGCACATCGGCGCCGACCTCGGGACGCTCGCCGGGCTGCCTCCCCTCGGCACTACCGTCACCTCCGATCCGCTCGAGCTGATCGCCCGCAGCGACGCCGTGATCGATTTCACCATTCCCGCGGCGACCGTCGAAATTGCCGGCCTCGCCGCCAACGCGCGCATCGTTCATGTCATCGGCACCACCGGCCTCAGCGAAACCGACGAAGCCGCGATAAAGGCAGCCGCCCGCCATGCTACCGTCATCAAGGCCGGCAACATGAGCCTCGGCGTCAACCTGCTGACGGCGATCACACGGCGCATCGCCGAAGCGCTCGATGCGGATTTCGACATCGAGATCGTCGAGATGCATCACCGCCAGAAGGTGGACGCCCCGTCCGGCACCGCACTGATGCTGGGCGCTGCGGCAGCCGAGGGGCGGGGCATCGACCTCAAATCCAACAGCGTACGCGCGAGGGACGGCCACACGGGACCGCGCCGGCGTGGCGACATTGGCTTTGCGACGTTGCGCGGCGGAACGGTGGTCGGCGACCATACGGTGATCTTCGCCGGCGAGGGCGAACGCATCGAGATCACGCACCGGGCCGCCGATAGAAGCATTTTTGCGCGCGGCGCCGTCAAGGCCGCGGTGTGGGGCCAGGGCAAAGGGCCGGGCCTGTTCAACATGAGCGATGTGCTAGGGCTTTGAATGTCGACATTGCAGAGAACGAAACGGGTTGCCTCCATGACGAACAGGTTAGTGCTCGTGCGCCATGGAGAAAGCGAATGGAACAAGAAGAACATCTTTACCGGCGTTCGCAATCCGGACCTGACCGATAAGGGCTTGATCGAGGCCGTCTGGGCCGGACGCGTGCTCAAGGCCGAGGGCCTTCGCTTCGACATCGCCTTCACGAGCAAGCTGAAGCGCGCCCAGCATACGCTCGACATCATCCTGGGCGAGATCGGCGGCGACCTCCCCGAGGTGATCGAGGACCCTGCGTTGAACGAGCGCGATTACGGCGAGCTCTCGGGACTCAACAAGGATCAGGCGCGCGAGCGGTGGGGCGAGGAGCAGGTGCTGGCGTGGCGCCGCAGCTTCGACACGCCCCCTCCCGGCGGCGAAAGCCTGAAGGACACGGCCGCGCGCGTACAGCCTTACTATCTCGAGCACATCTGGCCGCACGTCGCGGCCGGCAAGAACGTCATCGTATCCGCGCACGGCAATTCCCTGCGCGCGTTGATCATGTATCTTGAGAAACTCTCCGCCGAGCAGATCCTCGACCGCGAGCTGGCCACCGCCGCCCCGCAGGTCTATCGGCTTTCGCCCACGGGCGACGTCGAAGAGTATCGGGAGCTCGTTCGTTCGGAGGGTCGCGACGATGGCATGGGATGAGCTCGGCCGCGACGCCGACGACAAGAACCAGCGCGATCGGGACAAGTGGATTGGCGTCTACATCGGCGTGCTGGCCGTCCTTCTCGCTGTGTGCGCCATGGGCGGCGGCAATGCGTCCAAGGAAGCGACGCTTAAAAACATCGAGGCGACCAACGTCTGGGGCTTCTTCCAGGCCAAGAACTTGCGCCGCCACGTCCTGCGCCTTGAGGTCGACGAGCTCGAGCTGACGGCTCTTGCCAACCCGTCGTTCACCCCCGACGCACGCGCCGCGATCGAGGCCAAAATCGCCCAATACAAGAAGATCGACGCCGAGCTGACCTCCAATCCCGCGACCAACGAGGGCCTCGACGAGCTGTTCACCCGCGGCAAGGCGCTCGAAGCCGAGCGCGACGTCGCCATGCGCCAGGATCCCTACTTCGACTACGGCGAAGCGCTGCTGCAGATTGCCATCGTGCTGGGCGGCGTCGCGATCATTTCCGGCGGCTCGATGATCCTTGCCACCAGCGCGGTCATGGGAGCACTCGGTGCGCTGATGACCTTAAACGGCTTCACCCTCTTCCTCGATATTCCCTTCATCGGTTAACGGCTCTTGCCTTGCCGGTTGCGCGCCGCCGCGCTAGTACCCGCCAGCAATCGAAAAACCTGACGGAAGCCCCATGACCACCCACAAGCTGCTCCTGCTCCCCGGCGACGGCATCGGCGTTGAAACCATGGCCGAGGTCGAGCGCATCATCGCCTTCTTCAACAAGGCGGGCGGCAAGCACCGGTTCGAGACCGAAAGCGACCTCGTGGGCGGTGCGGCCTACGACAAGCACGGGGTGGCCGTCACTGACGCGTGCGTCGCCAAGGCCAAGGCGGCGGACGCCGTCATCTTCGGCGCCGTGGGCGGACCCAAGTGGGCCAAGGTGCCGTATGCAGCCCGCCCCGAAGCCGGATTGCTCCGCCTGCGCAAGGATCTCGATCTCTTCGCCAACCTGCGCCCGGCCATCTGCTATCCGGCACTCGCCGACGCATCGTCGTTGAAGCGCGAGCTGGTCGAAGGTCTCGACATCATGATCGTGCGCGAGCTGACCGGTGGCGTCTATTTCGGCGAGCCGAAGGAGATCGTGACGCTCGAGGACGGCCAGAAGCGCGCCGTCGACACGCAGCTTTATACGACGCACGAGATCGAGCGCATCGCCAAGATCGCCTTCGATCTTGCCCGCAAGCGCGGCAACAAGGTCCACTCCGCCGAGAAGCACAACGTCATGCGCACGGGCGTGCTGTGGAAAGAGGTCGTCACCGCGGTCCACAAGTCCTACGCGCCCGACGTCGAGCTGCACCACATCCTCGCCGACAACTGCGCCATGCAGCTCGTGCGCAATCCGAAGCAGTTCGACGTCATCGTCACCGACAATCTCTTCGGCGACGTGCTGTCCGACGAAGCGGCGATGGCGACCGGATCGCTCGGCATGCTGCCGTCGGCATCCCTCGGCGCCGCCGATCAGAAAACCGGCAAGCGTATGTCGCTCTACGAGCCGGTGCACGGCTCAGCCCCCGACATCGCCGGCAAGGGCCTCGCCAACCCGATCGCCACCATCGCCAGCTTCGGCATGGCGCTGCGCTACTCGCTCGGCATGAGCGGGGAAGCAGATCTTATCGACAAGGCCATCGCCGACGTCTTGGCTGATGGGCTTCGCACCGGCGATATCATGCAGCCCGGCATGCGCCAGGTCGGGACGTCCGAGATGGGCGGCGCCATCCTCGACAGGCTCTCCAAGCTCGTCGCCTGATCTCAACGCCAAAGAAAAAGGCGGCCCTCCGAGGAGAGCCGCCAATCGATCCATTGTATCGAAAAATCCCGCGCCGTCAGTCGGCGGTGATCACGAACACCTTGAAGTTCTTGTCGAGGCGGAAATCGTACTGGCCGGCCTTGCACTTGACGTCCTCGGCCTCGTACACGCCCGTGCCCTCGCTCTCCTTCTCGTAGCTGCCGCCCTCGCAACCCCAGGCTGCCACGGCGTCCTTGATCTTCGCTGCCTCGTCATCGGTGACCTTGTCGTCGGCGAGAGCCGCGGTCGAGCAGAAGGCCAAAACGGCAGCAGCAGCGAACATGCGCTTCATGGGAATTTCTCCTTGCAACGTGATTAAGTTCGGGAACCATTCCCTATTTCGTTGCCGCACCGCAGCAAGTCTAGAGGGAAAACTTCCCGATTTAATACGGGAATGCGCAAACCGTTCCGAAAACAGCAAATTTTTTCGCACTTTCCCGGGGACCGAAAGTTGACCCAACCGGAGGTTGAAATCGCATCAACGCGATCATATCAGGCCCCGCGCGCGGTCTACAGCTTGCGCAGGGCCACGGTGCGCACGCTGTGGTCCTCGTCCTTGCGCAGGATGAGACGCGCGCGCGGCCGCGTCGGCAGGATGTTGTCGGTGAGGTTCCTGAGGTTGATCGTGCGCCAGATCTCGAGCGCACGCGCCACCGCATTGGCGTGCGTCAGCGTGATGTAGCGATGGAAGAACGACGCGGGGTCGCGGAACGCGGTGCTGCGAAGGCGCATAAAGCGCTCCACGTACCAGGATTCGATCGTGGCCGGATCGGCATCGATGAAAATCGAGAAGTCGATGAAGTCCGAGACGAACGGTCCCGCGTCCCCGCCCTTATGCATGCCGGCGGGCTGCAGCACGTTGAGGCCCTCGACGATCAGGATGTCCGGCCGCTCGATCACGGTCTTCTGGCCGTGCAGGATATCGTAATGGAAGTGCGAATAGATCGGCGCCTCGATGTATTCCTTGCCGCTCTTCACGTCGGCGAGAAACGTCATCAGCCTCGCCGTGTCGAAGCTTTCGGGAAACCCCTTCCGCTCCATCAGATCGCGGGCTTCAAGCTCGCGGTTGGGATACAGGAAGCCGTCGGTGGTGATCAGATCGACGCGCGGATGATCAGGCCAGCGCGCAAGCAGCGCCTTGAGAACACGCGCCGTCGTGCTCTTGCCGACCGCGACCGAACCCGCAACGCCGATAATAAACGGAACCTTGCAGTCGGTCCTGCCGAGAAAGGTCGAGCTGACGGCATGTAGCTTCTGCGCCGCCGCCACGTAGAGATTGAGCAGGCGCGACAGCGGCAGATAGAT
>JAFKKW010000129.1 GCA_017304275.1 Hyphomicrobiales bacterium
CAGGACGGCGCCGGTAGACAGACCGCCGACGATCACCGTCTCGCAGGTGGCGGCGAGTTCCTCGAGGCCTTTTTCCGCGCTCTCGTACCAGTCCTGCCAGGTGCTGGCCATGAGCTCGGCCTCGGTGCCGCCGTGGCCGGCGAGCCGGGGGCAGAGCACTATATGGCCGCTGCGACTAAGTCCTTTTTCTATATAACGTATTTCGCTCGGCGACCCGCACAGTCCGTGGATCAGGAGCACGCCGACGCGCGCGCTCGTTGCTCCGGAATTGCGTTCGATCGACTGCATCGTGCGCCCCAATGAGCCCGTGGTTTCGATGAGGGCACACGCTAGTCGGGCGGAGGCGGAGCCGCTGTTCCGGCCGGCACACGGGAAAGGGACGGATTTCTGGTCCCTATTGACTACGACCTGTTGAAAGTTTTCCGGCGGGGGCGAAAAAGCTAGGGTTTGCCGTTAGTAAACATTTTCCCGTTGACCCGGCGATGGGCCCGGACTACCAATTTAGAACCATTCTAATTGTTGTTCCCGACCGTCGAGATTGGCCTTTCCGGGCGGTCTTGCTGGTTGGGCAGAGGGAGGCCCCATGAAGGGTAAGCGCGAGGTCATCGACATCCTGAACGAGTCGCTCAAGCTGGAGCTTGGCGCCGTTAACCAGTACTGGCTGCACTATCGGATGCTCGAGAATTGGGGGTTCACCAAGCTCGCCAAAAAGGAGCGTGCGGAATCGATCGAGGAGATGAACCACGCGGACAAGCTCGTGACCCGCATCATCTTCCTCGAGGGCCTGCCGAACCTGCAGCACGTCGCGCCGCTCATGATCGGCGAGCACCTGCAGGAAGTTCTCGAATGCGACCTCAAGGGCGAGAAGATCGCGCACGAGACCTACATCCGCGGCCGCGACATCTGCCGGGCAGCCAAGGACTACGTGACCATGGATCTGTTCGCGGAGCTGATCGAGGACGAGCAAGGGCACATCGATTTCATCGAGACGCAGCTCGACCTGATCTCCAAGATCGGCATCGAGAACTATGGTCTCCTGCAGTCGGATCCGGCCAACGAGGTCGAAGGCCACTGACGGCGCGTAAGCGCGCCCCGAGCAAGCCCGATCCAGGGCTGCTTTTCTTACGGTTGCGAAAGGTTGCCGGTCGGAGTCGCGGTGGTGTCATCTGCCGCAGCATTCCGGCCGGCTCGTTTTTGCGAGACGCGGAACTCGCGGCATCCGGCCGGCGTTGGCTCGCAGGTGAAACAGATGACAGCCGCTAAGCTTAGCAACCGATCCCCCGAACGCACGCCGGCCGTCATCCTGATTGTCGAAGACGACCCGATCCTGCGCTTCACGCTGGCCATGGAGCTCAATCAGGCGGGCTTCGCCGTCCGCGAGGCCGCCAGCGCCGACGAAGCGGAAACCGTGATCGGCACCGGCACGCCGATCGACCTCGTCGTGACCGACATCGAGATGCCGGGGACGCGGAACGGGTTAGAGCTGGCGAAGACCGTTCGCGCCTTTCATCCCCACATGCGTGTGATCGTGGTCTCGGGGGTCGTGCCGCCCTCGGAAATCGTCGGGGTCGCGGACGCGTTCTTCGGCAAGCCTTACGACACGGATCGGCTCATCCTGCGCATCCGATCGCTGCTCGGTCCGCGCCCACGCGTGGCCGCGCGCGGCTGCTGATCAGGCGCCGAGCACGCGGCCGGCCACGGCGTCGAGCTTGCGCACAAGGGAGGCATCGCGGGCCTCCGGCGCGGTGATGATCGCCACGTCGAGGGCGCGATCGGAGCCGATCGGACAGGCTGGATGCTCACGCGGGAAGTCCCGCGCCAGGCGCGCCACAAGGCGCTGCGCCTTCTCCGTATTCTCCTTCATGACGGCAATGATGGACGCAACGTCCACATCGGCGTGATCGTCGTGCCAGCAATCGTAGTCGGTCACCATGGCGATGGTCGCGTAGCAGATCTCGGCTTCGCGGGCGAGCTTGGCTTCCGGCATGTTCGTCATACCGATCACGTCCATGCCCCAGCTCCGGTAGAGATTGCTCTCGGCGCGCGTCGAGAACTGCGGGCCTTCCATGACGAGGTAGGCGCCGCCGCGCGTGTAGACGATCCCCTCACCCTGCGCAGCCTTCTCCACCGCATCGACCAGCAGCGGACTCACGGGATCGGCAACGGAGACGTGGGCAACGAGGCCCGGGCCGAAGAAGCTCTTCTCGCGGGCGAAGGTCCGGTCGACGAACTGAGCGACGAGCACGAAGTGGCCGGGCGCGAGGTCTTCTCTCAACGAGCCGCACGCCGAGACCGAGATCAGGTCGGTGACCCCGGACCGTTTCAAGGCATCGATGTTGGCGCGGAAGTTGATCGCGGACGGCGGCACTGGGTGGCCTCGTCCATGACGCGGCAGGAAACGCACCGGAAGGCCTGCGATCTCGGCGAACAGGATCTCATCGGAAGGGGCGCCCCAGGGGGTCATCACCTTCTCCCAGCGCGGGTTCTCCAAGCCGGGCAGATGGTAGAAGCCGCTGCCGCCGATGATGCCGAGCACCGATCTGGTCATGTCTCGCCTTTCCTGCATCCGATCGCGCGGATCAGAGCACAGGCGGACGCGCTATTGCAAAAAGGAAAAGGCCCGCGAGGGGCCTTTTGCAGGTCATCTTCCGTCATCCGGCCGCGGGCGCTCAATGCGGAATTTTGGACCAGATCACGCGCTTGCCGGCATACAGCAGCAGGGTGGTGACGAGCAGGTACAGCATGACGAGCCAGCCCGTGGCCTTGCGCGTATTGAGCGAGGGATCTCCCGCCCACGCCAGGAAGGCCGCGATGTCACGCGCGTTCTGCTCCATCGAGCCGCTGCCGTCCTGATATTTGATGAAGCTGTCCTTGGCGATCGGCGGCGGCATGGCGATCTGATGGCCCGGGAAAGCCTTGTTGTATTGCATGCCCTCGGCAAGCGTGAAGTCCGCCGGCGGCTCCTCGTAACCGGTCAGGAGCGCATAGATGTAGTCCGGGCCGCCTTCCTGATAGCTGGTGGCGATGTCGCGCAGCATCGAGAAGGGATGCGCCCACCAGGTGCCCGTGTATTCCACGTTGCGAGCCTTGGCGATCAGCGACAAATCGGGCGGCAGCGCGCCGTTCTGGCTGGCGCGAGCCTCGTTGTCGTTCTTGTAGGGGCCGAGGATGGGATCGAACGGCTTGGGCTCGCGCTCGAACATCTTGCCCTGGTCGTCCGGCCCGTCGGTGACCTTGTTCGGCCACGACTGCGCGAGGGCCTTCACGGCGTCCTCCGGGAACTGCGGACCGCCCGGCTCCGCGAGGTTGCGGAAGCGCACGCGCTTCAGGCCATGACAGAAGGCGCAACTGTCCTTGTAGATCTGGAAGCCGCGCTGGAGCTGCGCCTGATCGTACTGGCCGGTGAAGCCGCCGAAGCTCCACGTCTGGCGCTCGATGTGGGCATGACCGCCGTCGGCGGCCTGGCCGGACGACGCGAGCGCCGCGCCGATCATGAACGCAAGCGTTGCGAGGGAGGCATTCTTCATGAGTCGCATGGTTCCATGTCCTCCCGCTCAGCGTGTCTCTGGGGCCGCGGCGGCGCCGTGCGGCGCTCCCCCGCCGCCACTGGGCAGGACGGAAGCGGAAATGGATTTCGGCAACGGCTTCGGTGTCTCGATGAGGCCGATGATCGGCATCACGAGCAGGAAGTGCACGAAGTAGTAGACGGTGAAGATGCGCGACCAGATGACGTACGCGCCTTCCGGCGGCTTGGCGCCGAGGTAGCCGAGGCCCAAGCACGAGATCACCAGCAGCCAGAAGAACCACTTGTAGAGCGGACGGTACTTGGCCGAGCGCACGCGGCTCGTGTCGAGCCACGGCACGAATACCAGAACGGCGATTGCCGCGAACATGGCGGTAACACCGCCGAGCTTCGAGGGGATTGCACGCAGGATGGCGTAGAACGGCAGGAAGTACCATTCCGGCACGATGTGCGGCGGCGTCACCAGCGGGTTGGCTTCGATATAGTTGTCGGCATGGCCGAGATAGTCCGGCAGGAAGAAGACGAACCAGGCAAAGAGCAGCAGGAACGCGAACATGCCAACCGCGTCCTTGGCAACCGCATACGGATACATCGGTACGGCGTCGGCCTTGGTCTTGATATCGAGGCCAGTCGGGTTGTTCTGACCTGCGACGTGCAGCGCCCAGATGTGCAGGATGACGAGACCGGCGAGCACGAACGGCAGCAGGTAATGCAGCGAGAAGAAGCGGTTCAGCGTCGTGCCGGAGACGGAATAGCCGCCCCACAGCCATTCGACGACAGCGGTGCCGACACCAGGAATGATCTCGTTCAGCGACGAGAACAGGTTGGTGATGACGGTCACGCCCCAGAAGCTCATCTGGCCCCAGGGCAGCGCGTAGCCCATGAAGGCCGTTGCCATCATGACCAGGAAGATGATCACGCCGATGATCCAGAGCACCTCGCGGGGCGCCTTGTAGGAGCCGTAGTAGAGGCCGCGGAAGATGTGGATGTAGACGGCGATGAAGAACATCGACGCGCCGACGGCGTGGAAGTTGCGGATCATCCAGCCGTAGTTGACGTCGCGGCGGATGGCTTCGACCGAGTTGAAGGCCTCGTGCGCGCTCGGCTGATAGTGCATGGCGAGCACGATGCCGGTCACGATCTGGGCCGCGAGGCAGAAGGTCAGGATGCCGCCGAAGGTCCAGAGGTAGTTGAGGTTGCGCGGCGTCGGGAAGTCGACGAACTGGCCGTGCATGAGACGTGCAACGGGCAGGCGGTCATCCCACCACTTGGCAAACGAGGACTTCGGCTCGTAGCTCGACGTATGCTCCATGTCCGGCGCCCCCTCAGCCGATCTTGATCTTGGTGTCGGACACGAACTCGTACGGCGGAACCTCGAGGTTACGCGGCGCGGGTCCTTTGCGGATGCGTCCCGACGTGTCGTAATGCGATCCGTGGCAGGGGCAGAACCAGCCGCCGAAATCGCCCTTCGTGTCGCCCATGGCCTGGCCCTTGGGGATGCAGCCCAAGTGCGTGCAGATGCCGACCATGATCAGCCAGTTGTCCTTGCCTTCCTTGACGCGGTTCTGGTCGGTGGCGGGCGTCGATTCGGGCAGAAGATCGTTGCGTGCCGACTGGTCGGGCAGATCGGCAAGGGGTACGGCCTCGGCGGCCTTGATCTCGTCCGGCGTGCGGTTGCGGATGATGATCGGCTTGCCGCGCCACATGGCGGTGATGGCCTGGCCTTCCTTCACGGGGGAGAGGTCGATCTCGACGGATGCCAAGGCCTGAGCGCCGGCATCCGGGTTCATCTGTGCCACGAACGGCCAGAGGGTGGCCGCGGCTCCCACGGCGACGAACGCATTTCCGGCTATGACAAGGAAATCTCGGCGATCAGGATCTTCGACTTCGCTTGCCACGTACCCCTCCAGTTTCGAGGATGATTTGCTTGCGCGACGTGCTTCGCGCTTCGAGACAACGCCGGTTCGACTTTTCTTTGCTCAGGTCTTCGACTCTTTGCTCAGGTCTTCGACAACCGCGAATTCCAGTTGCGAATGAACGGAACGAGCCTTCTCCCTAGTCTCTCGAAGCACTAACCGAGGCCCGCCGTCTGTGCAAGAACGCGCTCTTCAAGAGATGCGCAATTCCCGAACTTTTCGACGAAGCCCGCCCACACGTCGATTGATCGCGCAGTTTTGACATCGATTGCGAACCTGCTCAATACGCGTTCGATCTGCTTGCCGCGGGTCAAAGTTGCGCACACATCATAATATCCGCAGGACCCTTCATGCGCCTTGCGCTGTATCAACCGGACATTCCGCAAAACACCGGAACCATTCTCCGACTTTCGGCGTGCTTGGGTGTTGCAATCGATCTAATTGGGCCGGCGGGTTTCGATTTCAGCGACAAGTCATTCCGGAGGGCTGGACTCGACTATTTGTACCATGCCGAGATCGCCCGTCCTGAAAGTGTCGCCACCTTCGA
>JAFKKW010000130.1 GCA_017304275.1 Hyphomicrobiales bacterium
GACCGAGGCGGCCTCAGCCAGCGTCGCGAGCGGCATCGGAGAGAGCCACCCTTCGATGCGCGTACTGGTCGAACCGTGGTCGTTGATCACCTCGCCGTTGGCGGTCACCTCGCCACCCCCCGCCTTGAGGGAAAGTCCGGCGAGTTGGATCAGGCCCTCGCTCGGGATGATGCGGCCGGTGGCATGGAAGCTGTCGACCGGAAAAGGAGCCACTCCGAAGTCCTCGGCGGCAAGGGCGCCCTCGGTCGATTGGAGTCCGAAATGCCACTGCGGCGCGCCCTGCTGCGAAGGGTCGCTCGTCAGGGCGCCTTCGAGCGTGGCGCGGCTGTCGCCCCAATCGAACGTCGAGGGTTGAAGCGTGAGGCGTCGCGCATTGGCGTCGTAGACCATCGCGACGCGTCCGCTGTCGAGCAGCATCGGCGTATCGGAGAGCGACGGCAGCCTGACGAAACCGTGCCCCAGTTCGAGGGCGAGGTCAGCCGTCCTGAGATCGCCGCCGTTGGAGAGGGTGAGCGCCAGCTCGCCGGTCATCGGCGTGTCGAGCATCGCCAGGAGGCCGAGCCCCGACGAGATCTTGGCGAGGCTGCTCGGCACCAGATCGCGCACGGTCGCCGTCAGTTGCAACGTATCCCGGCGGTCGGATTCGTCCATGTGCAGGTCGAGCGACCACGGGCCTCGCTCCGAGGCGATCGTGGCGGTTCCGGAAATGATGCTGCGCCGCTTCGAGTGCTCAAGATCGACGGCGGCCTCGGCCACGCTGATCTGGCTCATCTGCCCGTTGTAGGAAATGGATACGGTCGCATTCCGCACGCCGAATTCCCTGAGCGCCGAGGAGCCCGACGTGCCGCGGCGCGCCCGTGCCGACGTTTCGGCAAGAACGCGCGCCAAGTCGATGCGGTGGAACGACGGAGGAAGCGTATCGCCGTTTGCGCTTTGAGGTGGTCGCGCCGGCACCGGACGCGGCGGAATGATGGGCTTTTCCGCTCGCCCCTCGCTGTCAGAAATGCTGAGCGAGAACCCCTGCGCCTCGCTGTAGGTGACCGTCAGGCGCGGCTCGATCAGGTAGACCCGCGAGGGATTGGCTTCGAGACGAAGCAGTGCGCTCTTGTCAAGCTCCACGGCCGCCATCGGTGCCGAGGCGACGGGATCGCCGTCGGCATCGGTAAGCTGCAGGTTGATGAGGCGAAGCTCGACCGTGTAGTTCTCCGCCAGCGTCAGCACCGCATCGTCGATGTGGGCTGCGAATCCGTCGAGCTCGGCGTTGATGCTCGCCTCGATGCGCTCGCTGAAGGACTTGAGCGACACCGGTCCGTGGATCAGCCGCACATAGATGACGGCTGCGGCGACAAGCGACAGCAGGATCACGGGACCCAGCACGAAAGCCGCCACATGCGCCATTTTGCGCAGGCGCCGTCGGGTGGCGCTTTCCGGCTTCGAAGGACGTGTACGGAGCGTCGTATAGGGCACGTCGCCCGGCGCCCTTGGAGGCGCCGTCCTGGCGCGGGTCATGCCGGAGCGTTGTGTCGTCATCCCCAAACAGTCTCCGGCCGACGAAGTGAAGTGAAAGGACGGTTCGATGGCTCGGGAACGTCTTAGGCTTCAGCGCACATCCGGAGCCGCAGTAACGCGTCGCGGAGCATCATCGATGCGCAAATCGAAGGTGGCGCCGCGCTCGGCGACCCTTTAAGCCTCGATCATGACGCGACGGCGACCTCCGGGTCGTAGAAGCGCCGGAGCCGTGCGCCTTTTCCCTCTGATGAACCCCGGTTTCCGGAATGCAAGGAAGCCTAGTGAATCCCCTATCCCAGCGGTGAATGTGGCTCACCAAAAGCGACGAAAGAAAGGCGTTCATCATGCTGAGAGAGGGCGATTTTGCCCCCCTGTTCGACCTCCCTGCCGATGGCGGCGAGCGGGTCGTTCTGAAGGCGCTGCGCGGCCGCTGGGTGGTCCTCTATTTTTACCCCAAGGACGATACGGAGGGCTGCACCTTGGAGGCCCGGGAGTTCAGCATGCTGGCGCCCGCGTTCAAGCGCAGCGGCGCGACCGTGATCGGCATATCGCCCGACAGCCCGAAAAGTCACGACAAATTCAAGTGCAAGCACGAGCTCGCGGTGTGTCTCGTTTCCGACGCCGACAAGACGGCGGCAGAAGGCTATGGCGTCTGGGTCGAGAAAAGCATGTATGGGCGCACGTTCATGGGCGTAGAGCGGGCGACGTTTCTGATCTCGCCCGACGGGAAAATTGCCCGCATTTGGCGAAAGGTCGCCGCCAGGGGGCACGCGGAGGCGGTTCTCGCCGAGCTGAAGACGGCACGCAAATCAGCAAAAGGCTGAAAACGCCGCCTCCCGGCTCCGATGCGCGCGCTATGGGCGAAAATCCCTGAGATGGGCAGGTCTTGCACAGAAACTGTGCGGATCAAGTGGTGATTCTCCCTGGAAGACATGGTAGCAATCGCCGGTGGGGAGAAATGTCGGACGGAGGCCTTTTGGGCCCGCCGGCCGGGGGCTTGTCGAAGACCAAAATCACATAAAGCCGAACGGCAATCTGAAATTCGCGCAGGTGAAGCGTAACCGCGGAGGTCCAAACGGATGCTGCCTCAACTCCGGAATCCGGAAAACGATAGCGTCGCCAAATCCCAGCCCTTCATGCAGAATGCCTCGACATCGTCACTGGGCGCCAGACCAGCCGGCGCCGCATTCCGTCCTGGGAGTTCCGCGATGACCTCCGTCATCGGTACCGATCTCGTCATTCACGGTAACCTCACGTCGAAAGGCGAGGTCCATATCGAGGGCGAGGTTCAGGGTGACATCCACGCGACGCACGTCGTCCTCGGCGAGCGCGCGCGCGTGACCGGCGGCATCGTCGCCGAGGAATGCATCATCCGCGGTCACCTTCTCGGCACCATCCGCGGGCGCCGCGTGCTGCTGCAGAGCTCCGCCCACGTCGAGGGCGACGTCTATCACCAGACTATGGCGATCGAGCAGGGCGCTTTCTTTGAGGGCAAGTCGCGCCGCACCGACGACCCGCTTGCGGGATTGTCCCGCACGACGTCCGAGGCCGCGCCGGCGGCCGGACCGGCAATGCCGCCGCCGCTGGTCTGAAGCGCCAGTAGGTGGATCGAGCCGCGCCCGCGACCAGCGGGCGCGTTTTCTTTTGCGCGATCCACCGCCCTTGGGTCCCTTGTCTGGCCGCGTCGCCTGAAGGGACGCGAATCGCTCTGTTCGGCTCTTGTTCTTTTTTGTCGACGAGAAACACCGGGCCTGTGGATAAGTCCGCGATTTGAGCGTCTAACAAGCTGAAAGCAAAGCGTGTTCTCCTCGATCCAAACCGATGAGAACGTTGTGAATAAGTCCGCCCGTGGTCGTCCGCCGCTTTAGATCCCAACGAAAAGAGGGTGGCCGAAGCCACCCTCTCTGAAAACGTCGATGCTTCGAAACCGATCAGGGCGTCGGAGTCGCAGGAGACTCGGGCGCCGGCACGGTGATGGTCGGGATCGGCTGACCCTGCTCCTTGGCCAGGAAGGTCAAGCCTCCGAAGATCGCCAGGAAGACCAGAGCGGTCACCAGCGCGTTCACGAAGCGGCTCGAGAACGACAGGAAGTTGCCGATCAGATCGACCACGAACACGACGCCCGCTGCGATCAGGATGGGCTGCAGCCACCTGTAGTCGTCCGGCAGGAACTCCACCGGGCTCGGCGGCACGTCGGCCTGCGTGAGATGATAGAGGACGCCGAAGATCACCGCGAAGGCGATCGCCGTGACGAGTGCGTTCACGAAGCGGTTCGAGAACGAGAGCGCGTTGCCGATCAAGCCAATGACGAAAACCACGGCGGCGGCGACGAGCACCGGCTCGAGCCAAACGTATTCGGTCGGTAAAAACATGGTATTCCCCCAGTTTCGCGCCACCCGGATTCTGTTTTTGATGGCGGCTAATCCTTACCGCACGCACCTGCCATTGTCATGCCGCTTTCTGGCGGCGCGTTTCATGGAAACGTTATGAGCTTGTGCGATTTTGCAGCGTCGTCTCGAGTGATGCCGAAGCCCGCGACATCGCGAAGCAGAACAGCCAAAACAC
This sequence comes from Hyphomicrobiales bacterium, assembly GCA_017304275.1. Classification (GTDB taxonomy): domain Bacteria; phylum Pseudomonadota; class Alphaproteobacteria; order Rhizobiales; family Hyphomicrobiaceae; genus Hyphomicrobium_C. Next base: position 4,075 of record JAFKKW010000130.1, read on the forward strand.
TGCGCCAGCAAAGAAATATCCCGTGGCCGCGGTTTGTGGCGAAGCCCATTTGGCGTCCGCTTGCACGCTTTGCTCGACAATGCCGATGAGATCGAAAAGCCCGATTATGAGCACAAGACTGGTATCTTTGAACAATGAGATGAACGAGTTCACGATTCCCGGAATCACGAGCCGAATGGCTTGGGGAAGAACGATAAATCCCATTTTCTGCCAGGTGCCGAGCGCGAGCGCGTCCGCCGCCTCGTACTGACCGCGCGGAATGGCCTGCAGCCCGCCGCGAATGACCTCGGCCAGATAGGCTGCCGAGAACAGCGCAACGCCGACCAGCGCCCGCAACAGCTTGTCGATACTGACATCCGGCGGCAGGAACAGCGGCAGCATGACGGATGCCATGAACAGCACCGTCACCAGCGGGATGCCGCGCACGAGCTCGATATAGGCCGTCGAGGTCCAACGGACGATCGGCAACTCCGAGCGCCGCCCGAGCGCGAGCAGAATGCCGAGCGGGAACGATGCGGCGATGCCGAAGCTCGCGATCACGAGCGTGAGCAGAAGCCCGCCCCAGAGATCCGTCTCGACTTCCGCGAGTCCGAACGGGCCGCCGTAGAGCAGCACGAACGCCAGGAGCGGAAACACGGCCAGCAGATAGACGAGCAACAGCGGCTTGCGCGGCACGCGCGGCATGAACAGCGGAACGATCCCCGCGAGCGCCAGCCCATAGGTGAGATGCACGCGCCAGAGCTCGGTCTCCGGATAGCGGCCGTAGAGGAAGAGATGCATCTTGTGCGTGATGAACGGCCAGCAGGCCCCCGCATCCGGAACGCGGCATGCCGACCCGTCGCTGCCCGAAAACACCGCGCGCACGAGCGCCCAGTCGAGGAACGCAAGGGCGCCGTATCCGGCAAGCGCGATCAGAACGACGCTCGCGACCGTCTGGCCGGTCGTCGGAAACAGCACCGCGCGGACGGCCGCCGGCATGTTGCGCGTCCTCGCGCGCCAGTCCTGGCTTGTCTCGCTCGACCGCGCCATCGGTTATCGCTCCGCCCACGCCGTGCGCGCGTTGAACCAGTTCATGGCCAGCGCCGTCGCAAGACTGATCGCGAGATAGACGGCCATCGTGATGAGGATCACCTCGACCGCCTGTCCGGTCTGGTTGAGCACCGTGCCCGAGAAGACCGAGACGAGATCCGGATAGCCGATCGCGACCGCCAGCGACGAGTTCTTGGTGAGGTTGAGGTACTGGTTGGTGAGTGGCGGGATGATGATGCGCAAGGCCTGCGGCAGCACGACAAGGCGTAGCGCCTGTCTCCGGCTGAGGCCGAGCGCGGCGGCCGCCTCGCGCTGTCCCTTCGCCACCCCGTCGAGCCCCCCGCGCACGATCTCGGCGATGAACGCGGCCGTGTACGTCGAGAGGCCGATCAGCTGCGCCAGGAACTCGGGCTCGATCGACAGCCCGCCCTCGTGGTTGAACCGGTCGAGCACGGGCATCGTCACGCTCGTGCGCAGCCAGAGCACGGCCACGATGAACGGTATCGCGACCACCAGCGCGCGGCCGACGACATCCGTGGGATCGGGAGCCGCATCGCCGCGCCGGCGCGCCCTCCGCCACAGCCAGACCGCGCCGATCAGCGCCGCGGCCATCGTGGCGAGCAGCAGCTCGCCGCCGCTCTTGATCGCTACCCGCGGCAGGTGCAATCCGCGCTTGTCCAGAAAGCCGCCGCCCGGCAGCGAGAACGCCTCTTGCGGCATCGGCAGGGCACGCAGCACGGCCACGTACTCGGCATCGCCCGGCGCGTTGCCTCCGCCCAGGCGCAACAGACTGACGGATGCGCGCAGGGTGAGCATTGGCGACGCCTGCGCCTGCGCGATCGACGACCTCGCCCGCAT
>JAFKKW010000131.1 GCA_017304275.1 Hyphomicrobiales bacterium
TCCGAGCGAGAGCATCGGCACGCGGTGGCGGACCTTGGCAAAGGTCTCGGCGGCCGGCGCGCCGACCCTGTGGGACGGGCTGTCGGGGCGCACGAGATCGGGAAAGCGCGCCTCGATGGCCTCGTTGCGCAGGCGCAGCGCGTCGTAGTCCGCGTCCGAAATCTCCGGAGCGTCGGACTGGTAATAGAGTTGATCGTGCCGCGTGATCTCGGCGGCGAGACGCGCGAGCTCGTCCGCCGCCTCAGCGGCGGTCAGGGTGTCGACAGGGGGGAGGACGCGCTTCTTCCTGGCCATGGCGGCTTATTAGCCGAAAACCAAATTCGACGCATCTGGATGCGTGCTGCGTTCGGTCTTGGGCGTGCACCGCGGCCGCTGTCCGCGCGGAACGCGGCTTCGCCACGACAGGCAGCCGTCCAGAGCCGGCTGTCCGAAGGTCGCCGCATGGGCCCTGGATGGCCGGGTCAAGCCCGCTCATGGCGTGGTGAGGGGACAAACGGACAAACGTCGACACCCGCATCGCTTCTTATGGTGGGCATGAAGAAGAGAGCAGAGATCGCGCTCGGGGTGCCGGTGATTTACGCGTGGCGGGGGGCCGATCTGCCCCGTGCCTCAGCCCGGGCCGCCGAGGCCGAACTTGGGAACGGCCTTCCAGGCTTTGGTGATCCAGGAGTCGTTGCTCTGCTGGGGCGCGAGGCCGTCCGACTTCAGGAGCGCATAGGCGTCCTTGTACCACTTCGACTGCGGGAAGTTGTGGCCGAGGACGGCAACCGCCGTCTGCGCCTCGTTGGTCACGCCGAGCGCCATGTAGCATTCGGTGAGGCGCATCAGCGCCTCCTCGACATGCCGCGTCGTCTGGTAGTCGGACACCACCACTTTGAAGCGATTGATGGCCGCGACCATGTTGTTCTGCTTCATGTAGTAGCGGCCGACGTCCATCTCGGACGCCGCCAGGGTGTCCTCGGCAATGCGAATGCGGTTGTCGGCGTTCTGCGCGTACGAGCTGTCGGGGTAACGCGACTTCAGGATCTTGAGCTGCTCAAGCGCCTTGCGGGTCGCGCCCTGGTCGCGGTTCGACGGATTCATGTCGTCGAAGTAGGACGAAGCGATGATGTGGTGGGCGAGCGGCGCGTCCTTGGTGCCAGGATGCATGACCGTGTAGCGCTCCGCCGAGGCGATCGCCTCCGGGGCCTTGCCGGCCTTGTAGTAGGCATACGCCGCCAGCACGATGGCGCGGCGCGCCTCGGGCGAATAGGGATGCGAGCGGTCGAGATCCTCGAACTTGCGTGCTGCTTCCTCGAACTTGCCCTTGTTCATCAGGGCGTCAGCGTCAGCGTACATCTTCTCGGGCGGATCGGAATTGAGAATGCTCGTGACGTCGGACGACGACGCGCAGCCTGCCAGCGTCAACGCGGCACCGGCCATGGCGGACCAAAGAACGGCCGCGGCCCAATGTGGCGTCTTGCGCATAGAATGCCGTACTCCCCAGCCCGCCCGTTTACTTTCCCGCCGTCACGCGACCACGATCTACAGTCCAGACCGATGGGGTCGGAGACGATCGTGGTCTAGCACACTTCAGTGCCGGTCTGAAGCCAACACCGCCCCTGCACCAACGGCCATCCACGCAAGAGCGCGATCCCCGTCGGCGCTCCGGATTCGTGATGGGACCTATGATTCACGTATCGGACCGATCGGGTCCGAAACGATCATTGGTCTAGGTTCACAATGTGGTTGATGTGAGGCTCCGGTCCCGCGATCCGACGCCGGGCCATCCCGTAAAGCTGCTTTATTTCCAATCCTTTGGCACAAAAAAATTCAGGCCCCGCGGGAGGCGGAGCCTGATGCGCGCCGATCGGCAGCACAAAGATGAATTTCCTTACTCGGCTGCAACCGCGACCGGCGCCGCCGACCGTCCGAAAGCCACGGCGCGGGGCTCGCGCACGCGGGGAGCCTGAACGATCGCCCAAGCGGTGTCGTCCTCGAGAAGCTTCTGCAGCACCAGCGAGTTCAGGCGGTGGCCGCCCTTGACGGAGCGATAGGCGCCGAGCAGCGGGTGGCCCGCCAGGCTGAGATCGCCGACGGCATCCAGCATCTTGTGGCGCACGAACTCCTGCGGATCCCGCAGACCTTCGCGGTTCATGACGCGATCGTCGCCGATGGCAACGGTGTTGGTGAGGTTCGCGCCCAGCGCCAGACCCGCCTTCCACAGCCGTTCGACATCGCTCATGAAACCGAACGTGCGGGCGTTGGCAATCTCGTTGCGGAACACGCCGGGGCTCATTTCGAGCGACAGGCGCTGCTGGCCGATGATCGGCGACGGGAAATCGATCTCGACATCGAGGTGGAAGCCGGCATGGGGAGACAGCTCACCCCAGCATCCGCCTTCCTCGACACGGACCGTCTTCAGAACCTTGAGATAACGGCGGGGCGCAGACAGCTCGCGGATGCCGACCCGATCGATCGCCTCGACGAACGGCGCTGCGCTGCCGTCCATGATCGGGACTTCCTTGCTGTCGATCTCGATGATGCAGTTGTCGATGTGGAGGCCGCGAAGGGCGGCGAGAAGATGCTCAACGGTGGAGACAGTGGCGCCGCTTTCGTCGCCGATGACCGTGCAGAGCGTGAGATTCTTGACGTTGCAAACCTTGGCGGGAATTTCTGCGGTCACCCGACCGCGCTTCATGACCACGAAACGGAGCCCAGTATCAGCTCCTGCCGGATGCAGGGAAACCGAAACTGGCGCTCCGCTATGCACCCCCGTGCCGTGGACCTGGATCGCTTGAGCAATCGTCGTCTGTCGCGCGCCAATGAAGCGATTTGACATGCTGCGCCGTCCCTCGATGCCTGCTTCGGCTTCCGCCCCCCACGGACGGTCTGCCACCCCCGGCCGATGTTCGCTTTCCGCCACCCCGTTCCCCGTCTTTTTCTCTGCCTTTGCCAACTCTTGCGGTAGGCTGATGCTCGTCGAGCACTTCGGCAGATGGGGTGGTCGGTTGTCCCGCGAACCGGTCGTTAAGAAACGATAGCCCCCGTCCCGCCGTGGGACAAATCACGCTTTCTTACGGTGTGTTACGTATCCAGCAGGGATGAATCCCGTGCTGAAAATACCGCTGGGCAGCGGCGCGACTACCTGCGTTTTTCTCTAAAAAATATTGGAACTTCAGGCTCTTGCCGTTGATGCTCATGCTGATTGACCGCATGCGCATAGCCTTCGTAGCTGTCGTGGCCGCCGCGCGCCTGCGTGGCTGCGTGATCGTCCCCGGCATACGCATCGTGCGACTCACGCTGGCGCGGCTCCGAATCAGGGGCGCCGCGCACGCGGCCAGTGATTCGCTCGAACAATCCCGGACGCCGCCGCGGCTCGGCGTGCTGCGCATGGCGCTGCGGCGCCGGCTGATGATGATGCGGCGTTCCGTCCACGTAGGACTCCTCCGGCGCACGGTAGGCGTGGGGCTGGGAAGCCTCGGGATAGTCGTCTGCATAGGGCGCCGACCGCGGCGCCTGGCGGCGAATCTCTGACGGCGGTTGCGGCGCAAACGCCTCGCCCTGGTTGTCGTAGGCGCCGACATAGGACTGGGGCAGCGGCGGCGGCGTCGCGCCATTGAGCTGCGGCGGACCGCTTTCGATCATCACGTTGCCCGGCCCCCGCCAAGGCTCGCCGCGGCTGCGCGGCTCGTGCGGCGCCGGCTGAGGACCGCGAGCGGGCGGTGCCGACGGCGTGTGCTGCAGCGCTTCGGTCAACCGTTGCTGAAGATCGTGGGCGCCCCCCCCCTGATAGTCGCGCGGATCGGTGGGAATGAACCCTCCCGCCGGAGCGCGATTGCCTTGCGGGGGACGGGAGGCCACGCCCGCTGCAGCGGCGGCAGCTTTGGTTCCACGCGTCCAGTTCTCGGCCGGCGCAGGCGGAGCGCGCTCCGCCTCGCCCGCGCGGCTCATGCCGGAGGCGACGATCGAGACGCGGATGCGGTCGCCGAGCGCAGGATCGTACGTGGCGCCGACGATGATGTTGGCCTCCGGATCGACCTCCATGCGCACACGGCTCGCGGCCTCATCGACCTCGTAGAGCGTGAGGTCGGGGCCGCCCGTGATGGAGAGCAGGAGCCCCTTGGCGCCGCGCAGCGATACGTCGTCGAGCAGCGGGTTCGAGATCGCTTCTTCGGCGGCGACCGTGGCACGGCGCTCGCCTGTCGCCTCGCCGGTGCCCATCATGGCCGTACCCATGTTGGTCATCACGGTGCGCACATCGGCGAAGTCGAGATTGATCAGGCCTTCCTTGAGGATCAGGTCGACGATGCAGGCGACGCCCGAGTAGAGCACCTGATCGGCCATGACGAAGGCTTCGGAGAAGGTCGTCTTCTCGCTGGCGATGCGGAACAGGTTCTGGTTCGGGATGACGATCAGCGTATCGACGTAGTTGCGCAGCTCGGCGACGCCCGCCTCCGCGATGCGCATGCGCCGCGCGCCCTCGAACAGGAACGGCTTCGTCACCACGCCGACCGTGAGGATGCCAAGCTCGCGCGCCGCGCGCGCGATCACTGATGCCGCGCCGGTGCCGGTGCCGCCGCCCATGCCGGCGGCGATGAAGACCATGTGCGAGCCTTTGACCTTCTCGCGGATCTCCTCGATGGCTTCCTCGGCCGCCGCCTCGCCGATCTCGGGGCGCGAGCCGGCACCGAGACCCTCGGTGAGCTCGGCGCCGAGCTGAATGCGATGCTCGGTGCTGGCGTTGAGAAGCGCCTGAGCGTCCGTGTTGGCGACCATGAAATCGACGCCCGTGAGTCCGGTCGCGATCATGTTGTTGACGGCGTTGCACCCGGCGCCGCCGACGCCGATCACCGTTAGCCTCGGTCTCAGATCCGAAGGATCCGGATATGCCGCCATCTCGTCCTGCCCCTGTTTCCGCGAGGGAGATGTCTCCCCGGCGCGGCTTCCCGGCATACTACCGACCCGGCTCCCCGCCAGGCTTACGTCGCTCGGTCCGTCACGCTTCACGCAGAAACGCTCAGAACCCTTCGCGCAACCAGGAACCGACCCGTTTCAGGTAGCTGTCGGCCTCGGCGTCACGGCTGCGATAGACCCGCCGGCCGGATGCTCCCTGCGTTTCCGCAACCAGCAAGCCGACGACGGTCGAGAACGCAGGACTCGAACATGCGGGCGGCAGGCCGGACACCGGCTGCGGACCCGCTACACGTACCGGCCGCCCCAACTCGGCGGCCATGAAATCAGCCAAGCCGGTCAACTGGCTCGTGCCCCCCGTGAGCACCAGACAGCGGCCGGCGTATGCTGTCATCTCGCACTCCTCCAAGCGCTGCCGGATATAATGGCACATGGCCGTCACGCGCGGCCGCACCACCTCGGCAAGCTCGGCTTTCGTCATGTGATACAGGATGCCGTCGTCCTCGCCTGCGGAGGAGTAGGTGAAGGCATCGTGCTCATCAGACGGAGCGCAGATTACTGTGCCATAAAGCGCTTTGATTCGCTCGGCTTCCGCAAGGGGGGTATGCAACGCGCGGGCGATGTCGAAGGTGATCTGCGTGCCGCCCATGGGCGTCGCGCAGGCGTAGAGAAAGCGATCCTCGGCAAACATGGCGAGGCTCGTGGTCCCGGCGCCGATATCGATCACGGTCACGCCGAGCCGGCGCTCATCCTCGGTTGCAACAGCAAGCGCGCTCGCCAACGGCGCCGGGATATGGCTCGCCGGCTCCAGATAGCAACGGCCGACGACCATCAGCAGGTGGCGGAGCGGCGCCTCGTCCGCCGTCACGGCGTGGAGATCGTAGGCCAGCTCGCGCACCGCCATGCCGCGGGGATCGCGGAAGCCGGGGGCTCCGTCGAGCCGCAGCGCCACCTCGTTCATGTGCACGAGCGTGCGACCGCCCTGCTCCACGTAGGTCTTGCCCGCTTGCATCAGGCGG
>JAFKKW010000132.1 GCA_017304275.1 Hyphomicrobiales bacterium
TTATTCCCGCCAAGTGCGGCATGCCGCGCGCAGAGCGGGAGCAGGATTTGACGGCCGTCCGGGGCAGCTCGTTCCAACGTCTCCCGTTACACCCTGGATGGCCGGGTCGCACCCCGCCATGGCGTGAAAGGCCGATGCCGTCTTACGAAACGCAATGCCGCGAGGCGCGGTCGATTCACTAGGGCAGCGTTACACCCACCCCCTAACTCCATGGCCGCCCTTGAGGCGGCCATCCAGGGGCAGCTTGTGCCAACGTCTCCGCGTTACGCCCTGGATGGCCGGACCAACCCGGCCATGGATTGAAACGCCGATGTCGTCTTACGAAACACAGCACCGCTAGGCGCGTTCGATGCGCTGGAGCTTTTCCGTTTCAGGTGGAAATAGTGCTCGATATGCGGACGTGTATCGGAATCCCGACCTTCGTCGGGATGACGCGATAGTGCGGAACGCGACGGCCTAAGTCTGGCGTTACTCCGGCGTAGGCCGGAGTCCAGACGCGCCGATGGCTCGCATCGCCTTGGTCCACCAAATCGGAAGCCTCGGAGGCAGCGCTATGCCCACCCCCTAACTCCATGGCCGCCCTTGAGGCGGCCATCCAGGGGCAGATTGTTCCAACGTCTCCCGTTCCACTCTGGAAGGTCGGACCGAGCCCCGCCATGGCGTGAAAGGGCGATGTCGTCTTACGAAACGCAATGCCGCGAGGTGCGGTCGATTCACTAAGGCAGTGGCACGCCAGCGAGCGCGAGTTGCCGCAGCAGCCGTGTCTTCTTCTCGGAAGCGATCCGCACGCGCGCAACGATCTCGTCGTCCCGCGTCACCTGCGACAGCACGTCCGCGTTCTCATACATCCAGGCCAGCAGGCGACCCTCGCCCGCGGGAACTATCAGCGTCAGGATCTCGTCCGCGACGCCGAGCTTCGCGTCGATCGTCTCCAGCAGACGCTCCACGCCTTCGCCCGTGACAGCCGACATCAGCACGGGCGCCGGCGAGCGGAACCGTGCTGCCGCTTCGGCTTCCCCACGCGTGACCGGCGACAGGAGATCGACCTTGTTCCACACTTCGAGAATGTGTCCGTCCGCCGCGACGGTATCGACACCGAGATCGCCGAGCACGCCTTCCACGTCGCGCGCCTGCGCCTCCGTCTCCGCATGCGCGATGTCACGCACATGCAGGATCAGATCCGCTTCGATCACTTCCTCGAGCGTTGCCCGGAACGCCGCCACGAGTTGTGTCGGCAGGTCAGAGATGAAGCCCACGGTATCGGAGAGGATGATGCGCCGTCCGGACGGCAACCGCACCTCGCGCATCGTCGGATCGAGCGTCGCGAACACCTGGTCCATGGCCAGCACGCCGGCGCCCGCGACGCGGTTGAACAGCGTCGACTTGCCCGCGTTCGTATAGCCGACGATAGCGACGATCGGATACGGCACCTTGCGCCGTCCCTTGCGATGCAGGTCGCGCGTGCGCACCACGCCTTCGAGCTCGCGCTTGATGGCGACGATGCGCTCGTCGAGCATGCGCCGGTCGAGCTCGATCTGCGCTTCGCCCGGACCGCCGAGGAAGCCGCGCCCGCCGCGCTGCCGCTCGAGATGGGTCCAGGCCCGCACCAGACGGCCCTTCTGATACGAGAGATGCGCAAGCTCCACCTGCAGCCGGCCTTCACGCGTCTGCGCGCGCCGCCCGAAGATTTCGAGAATGAGGCCCGTGCGGTCCAGCACCTTGACGTTCCAGGCAACCTCGAGGTTGCGCTGCTGGCCGGGCGTGATGGCGTGGTCGACGACGACGAGACCGATCTCTTGCTCGGCGATCCGCGTCTTGATCTCGTCCACCTTGCCAGAGCCGAACAGCGTTGCCGGGTTGGGCTCCGGCACGCGCACGAGCCCCGCATCGATCACATCGAGGTCGATGGCCTCCGCGAGTCCCTTGGCTTCGGCGAGCCGGTCCTCGGGCGAATGAAACGAGGCGGGGCGCGCCGTCTCCCCCCCGCCCGCTGCGCTGCGCACGCGGTTGAGAACCGGAACCAGCACCAGCGTGCGCATGGCGCGCGCCCGCGCGCTGGCGTCATCGGTGGACGCTGACGAGGAGTTGCCCTTTTTGTTCGGGCTAGTCTTGGCCGGCCCGAGGTCCGGCTTCGTGGTGCGGTCGATGGGAACTCACCCTTGCTGACCGTCGACCTCCGCTTCCATGAGATGGACCGGAGCGCCCGGCATGATGGTCGATATGGCGTGCTTATAGACCAACTGCGAGTGACCGTCGCGGCGCAAGAGCACACAAAAATTGTCGAACCACGTCACGATCCCCTGCAGCTTGACGCCGTTGACGAGGAAGATCGTGAGGGGGGTTTTGCTCTTGCGAACGTGATTGAGAAACGTGTCCTGAAGGTTCTGAGCGCGATCTGCGGCCATCTTTGTTGCCTCTTTTTATTTAGCCTCTTCCTGGACTTTGATTTGGTCGCTTGGCTTGAGGGCCGACCCGCCACGAGCGCGCCGGACAGCCCATGACTCAGGAGCAGCTAACATATCTAGATTGCGGGACAATAAGCGTGAGCGGCGGGCGGGACAACCGGGAGAATTAACGTCGGTGCAGGTTAGTGAGAAAGTTCGGCAACCTGATGAAAGATTGAGCGCAGACGGAGCGTCAGCTCTCCAGGATGACCGTTTCCGATGGGGACTTTATTGATCGCCACGACCGGCATAACGGTGCCGGAAGCGGACGTGATGAACGCTTCGCGCGCCGAAAGCGCCTCGTCCACGCTAAAGGCTCGCTCAAGGAGCGGGATTTTTTCCCGACTTAGCAAGTCAAGAAGCGTTCTGCGCGTTACGCCGGGCAGGATTGCATTTCCGGTCGGTCTCGTGACGAGGCTGCCGGACCGGTCGACGATCCAGGCGTTGCTCGAGGCTCCTTCCGTGACGAAACCGTCGGAATCGACGAGCCACGCCTCCTGCGCCCCATCCTCGGCAGCCGCCTCCTTCGCCAGCACCGCCGGCAGCAGCATCACCGTTTTGATGTCGCAGCGGCCCCACCGGATGTCCGGCATCGTCTTGACGGCAATGCCGGCCGACGCCCGCGCCGCGCGCTTGGCATCGTCCACGCGCCGCGCGAGACAGACGACCGTGGGCGCAACGTCGTCGCCCGGAAACGGGAAATCGCGCGGCGCGACGCCCCGCGTCACCTGAAGATAGAGAAGCCCGGTCGTGACCCGGTTGCGCCGGACCACCTCGCGCAACACGAGCCCGAGAGCGCGCCGTGACATCGGCATGGCAATGCGAAGCGCATCGAGCGAGCGTTCGAGACGCTCCATGTGCCGCGTCTCGTCGACCAGGCGGCCACCGTTGATCTCGCAGACCTCGTAGATCGCGTCGGCGAACTGAAAGCCGCGATCCTCCACGTTCACGCCGGCCTGCGCGTAAGGCAGGTAGCGCCCGTTGACGTAGACGACGCGCGTCATACCCGCTCCACTTGCCTGCTGCCTGCTGCCTGCTGCCTGCTGCCTGCTGCCTGCTGCCTGCTGCCTCTAACCAACCTTCTCGACGCGCTGGTCCGACGAGACGCCGAGCGCGCGCAGCTTCCGGTGCAGCGCCGAGCGCTCCATGCCGACGAACTCGGCCGTGCGCGAGATGTTGCCGCCGAAGCGGTTGATCTGCGCCAGCAGATATTCCCGCTCGAAGATCTCGCGCGCCTCGCGCAACGGCAGCGACATCAGATGCTCCGCCCCGCCGTTGACCGGCAGCGGCACGTTGGAGCCGATCTCCTCCGGCAGCATGTCGGCCGTGATCACCGCGCCGGGATCGCCCCCGGCCAGGATCATCAGCCGCTCGATGTTGTTGCGCAGCTCGCGCACGTTGCCCGGCCAGTCGTGCGCCTGCAGCACGGCGATGGCGTCCTCGCCGATCCGCCGCGGCGCAAGGCCCGAGGCCTGCGAGAGCTGGCTCACGAAATACTGGATCAGGTCCGGAATGTCCTCGCGCCGTTCGGCAAGGCCGGGCACGCGCAGCGGCACGACGTTGAGCCGGTGATAGAGATCCTCGCGGAAGCGGCCCTCGCTCATGTCGCGCTCGAGGTCCCGGCTCGTCGACGAGACGATGCGCACGTCGACCGAAACCTTCTGCGCCCCGCCGAGCCGCTGGAACTTCTGCTCGACGAGCACCCGCAGCACCTTGCCCTGCGTCTCGAGCGGCATGTCGGCCACCTCGTCGATATAGAGCGTGCCGCCGTGGGCTTCCTCGAGCGCACCCACCTTGCGCGGCCCGCCCGAGCGATCCTCGGTGCCGAACAGCTCCTCTTCGACGCGATCGGGCGCCATCGACGCCGCGTTGAGCACGATGAACGGCCCGTCCGCGCGTTGCGACTTCTGATGCAGGATGCGCGCGGCCAGCTCCTTGCCCGCGCCGGATGCGCCGCGGATCAGGATGCGGCTGTTGGTCGGCGCCAGACGGTCGATCGCCCCCTTGAGCTGGTTGATGGCCGGCGACTTGCCGATCATCTCCGCCGACACCGTCGAGCGCTCCTTGAGCTCGCGCACCTCGCGCTTGAGCTGCGAGGCTTCGAGCGCGCGTAGCGTCACCAGCACCAGGCGATCCGCCTTGAACGGCTTCTCGATGTAGTCGTAGGCCCCGCGCTTGATCGCCGTCACCGCCGTCTCGACGTTGCCGTGGCCGGAGATGATGACCACCGGCAGCTCGGGATACGTGCGCTTGATGACGGAGAGCACTTCGAGCCCGTCGAGCCTGCTGCCCTGCAGCCAGATGTCGAGAATGACGAGCTGTGGCCGCCGCTCCTCGATGATGCGCAGCGCCTCATCGCTGTCGCGGGCAAGACGCGTACGATGTCCCTCGTCCTCGAGAATGCCCGCAACGAGTTCACGGATATCCGCTTCGTCATCGACAATCAGGATGTCTGCAGCCATTGCTCAACTCCCTCGTGCTGTCTCGTCAGTGTCGGATGTCGCGGCCGCTGGCCGCACGTTTGAGTCCGCCGTCGTCGCCGCCTGCAACCGTTTCCGGCGCGGCCTTCGACGTCAGGATGGAAAGCGGGAAGGCCAGTCTCACGCGCGCCCCGCTCGGACGCTCGGGCGTCACCGGCGCATCGTCGAGCAGCAGTTGCCCGCCGTGCTGCTCGGTGATCTTGGCGACGATGGCGAGGCCGAGTCCCGTGCCCTTGGTGCCTTTGGTGGTGACGTACGGTTCCAGCAGTCGCGACCTGTTCTGTTTCGGCAGGCCCGGCCCATTGTCGATGACGTCGATGGTGACGCCCGTATCGTCGATGCTCAGCGCCACATCGACCCGCGGCGCATGTCCGGGCTCGGCGTCCGCAACACCCTCGACGGCTTCCGTCGCATTCTTGACGAGGTTGGTCACCGCCTGCGTCAGCAGCCGGCGGTCGAACGCGGCCTCGACCGGCGCATCGGGAAGCGTGAGCCCGTACACCACGCTGCCGTGGCTCTCGCGGAACAGGATCACCGAGTCCATCACCGCGTCGCGCAGGTCGTTGTTCTCGATCACCGGCTTCGGGATGCGGGCGAAGGAGGCGAACTCGTCGACCATGGTCTTGATGTCGCCGGCCTGCCGCTCGATCGTCGCCGTCAGCTTCTCGAACGTGTCGCGATCATCGACGATCACCTTGCCGTACTTGCGCCGGATGCGCTCGGCGGAAAGGATGATCGGCGTCAGCGGGTTCTTGATCTCGTGCGCGATGCGCCGCGCCACATCGGCCCTGGCCGACGTACGCTGCGCCGAGACCAGCTCCGTGATGTCGTCGAACGTCACCACCGAGCCGACATCGCCCGGACCCGCCCGCTCGCGCGTCACGCGCACGGCGAACGTGCGCTCCTCCTCGCCGATCGGGATCGAGATTTCCTGCGCGCCGCGCGACTTCGCGCCC
>JAFKKW010000133.1 GCA_017304275.1 Hyphomicrobiales bacterium
GCAAGGCTTCCCTCCGCATCAAGGGCCTTGAGGACATCGTAACCGTAGGCGTTACCGCCGCCGGACTTGCCGGCCTCGACGCGCCCGCGCAGGCCGCGCCGCGTCTTGTCGGCTAGGTCTTTGAGGAACAGCGCGTTCATCGTGCCCTTGAGCCCGATATGCAGATCCCCTATCTCGCCTTCCGAAAGCGTCACCATGGCGACGCCCGCAAAGCGCAGGCGTTTGAACACGCCGGCGATGTCCGCCTGGTCACGCGAGAGCCTGTCCATGGCTTCCGCGAGGATGATCCCGAATTTTCCGGCGAGAGCATCCTGCAAGAGCTGCTGGATACCAGGGCGCATCAAGCTCGCGCCGGATATCGCATGATCGGTGTAGACGCCAGCGACTTGCCAGCCCTCACGCTCCGCGCGTTCCTTGCAGAGCCGCACCTGATCCTCGATCGAAGCATCGCGCTGCTGATCTGAGGAATACCGGGCGTAAATCGCAACCTGGCTCATGACGGGCCCTCCACATCGGCGTTCCCACCGGGCAGCCGAGGGCCGCCGTAGGTTGCATAGTCTCGCGCGGCCGCGATGCGCGCAAGACAGCGCACAAGCGCCTCAAGGGCGGCATCGGCGGAATTGCCGTCCCGTAGCGTCTCTTGCGGCGCTTCCCTGCGAGTTTGAGAGTCTGCTTTCATGGCTTTGCGATCGGCTGGGTTCTGCCGCTGCCATGTAGGGGAGGGCGCACCCAGCGTCCTGGGCACAGGCTGGTCATAGTCGGCGCGGCCCCCTGGGTGCCGGAGTTAAGAAGTTCTTAACGGCCAACGGGTTATTCTTGAGTAATATAGTCAGGTTTTTGTTGATTGCGATGAATCTACCCTGCTACATTACAGTTTCGCAGGCGCGCACCGTGCTCTCGGAAATGGGAATCGATCTCACCGAGCGGCAAGTGAAGCGCGCCGCCGAGGCGGATATTCACGGACGCCGCAAACTGCCCTTCTTCATCGATCCGATCGATGGACGGCTCAAGATCGAGAAGGGAACGCTCGTCCGCATATACCGCGAGCTTCAGATAGAAGCCGAGAAAGACGCGCAACACTAGAAACAGGCCGTCGGCGCTCGCTGTGCCGTCAGCCCGAACAGAAGGACTATGGCTGACATAAGGAAACGGACAGGCAGGAAGGGCACAACCTACCAGGTGCGATACGCCACGACAAAGACAAAGTCAGGCTACGCCTACGCAACGTTTTCAACAATGAAAGAAGCCCGTGCCTTTCGCGAGGATGGCTCCGGGCGCGAACAACAGACACGAGGCAATAGAGCCAAGACCGTCGCGAACGCCGTCGAGGAGTGGCTCGACATATGCGAAAAGATCGGGCGCGACGGCCGTGAAAAAGTGGAACCCGAGACCCTCAAGGAGTACCGCCGCCGCGCCAACGTCATCAAAGAGTACGTATGGCCCAAGGCGCTGAACGAGCTCGAACCCGCCGACATCGTTCACTTCCGAAACTGGCTCCTGGCAAACAAGTCCCGAGATCTTTCGAGACGAACCCTCTCGTCTCTCCACTCCGTCATGATCGAAATGGTCCATCAAGGTTGCATCAAATCCGACCCGGCGGCAGGCATCACAATCAAGCATGGCGGACGCCATGAGGAGGACGCATCAGAAGTCGAGATCCCCTCGGACGATGAGATTCGCGACATCTATGCAGCGGCTGATCTGATGGGCCGCAAGAACGACTACATGGAAAAATGTTGGGCGCGATATCGTCCAATGATCTATCTCGCCGGGTTTTCCGGTATGCGCCCGTCCGAATACCGCGGGCTCGCTTGGCCTCATGTCCAACGGGACCACGTGACTGTCCGCCAGCGCGCTGACAAGACCGGCATTCTCGGGCCGGTAAAGTCCAAAGCCGGCAAGCGCACGATCTATCTGCCCGGACTGGTCACCGACATGCTATTCGACTGGCAGGAACGTTGCCCCGCTTCCTCGGCCCAGCTTGCGTTTCCCACCGAGAAGGGCAAGCCTATCCTTCTGGTCAATTTCCGCGCAGGCGCCTGGGACCCTCTCATGCGAGAGGCCGGGCTCATGCAAACCACCGAAGAAAATGGTCGCACGATCGAGGTGCCCCGCTATACGCCCTATGCCTTAAGGCACTACTTCGCGAGCAAACTCATCGAGAGCGGAAGAGACCTGAAATTCATCCAAGGGATGATGGGCCATTCGAGAATAGAAATAACACTCAACATCTACGGACATCTTCTCAAGGATCGAGACAAAAAACACAAAGAGGCAGCAGAACGCATGGCCCGAGATCTGCTCGGGAATCGTTGTGGCAAAGGTGTGGCATGAGCCCGCTAACCAGCAGAATTACTTGGCTTTTGGCCAGCCTTCCAAGCTGGCTACGTGGGTTCGATTCCCATCACCCGCTCCATTAATAAAATCAACCACATAGAAGAAATCAGTTTTCGTAATGCGGCAAGAAACGTCGCTTTTGCCACAAAATGGCGGCCCACCAAAACCCGCAGAAATCCGCGCTTCTCCGAATTGATCTTTCCGGGCATGTGGCGAGGCTGTGGCGAATCCTTTGCTCCAAGGTAGTCCGCGGCGTATGTCACATCTGAGGCGGCACGGTCAGGCTGTCGTCTGTCACAAGCTTTTCGGGGTTCTTTGCTGTCGAAGGCAGGCCGGGACCTTGAACATCACCGCCCTCGGCCTCTCTCTCGGCAACCTCAAAATTCAAGGACAGTAAAAAAGCCAGGGGGTCGACGCTTTTCGTCATCCCGTAAGCGCCCCGAACAGCCGTGTCGAGTTCCTCGTGAACGTCGCGCAATGGATTGTCGCCCGGCGTTTCAAGCGTTCTATAGAGTTCACGGAACGAGCGACCCGTCTTTACCCTCAACTCGCTTCTCTTTTTTCGCACCTTCACTGCTGCCTGTGCCACGCGCTGAATTGCCTGCGCGCTCGGCGACTGGGGCCAAGGGAATGTATCGAATACTGTGTTTGAGGTGTAACGGTAGTCGGATTTGAGGGTCGAGCATCTTTCCACAAACCATGCCCAGTGTATGCCGGATTGGAGGATACCGAAGGAATAGTCGTCGTCGTAGGGAAAGACCTGAAGAGCGTCGTTCGGGTGCACATCGCGAGATACAAATTCAAATATCGGCCGTTTTGTGACCCGCCCACACACGATGTAGCGGTCCAGCGCGTTGAGAGCCTCAATCATGTCTTCCCGCGCATAAGAAAGCTGCCACCACCGCTTCAGAAAGTTTGCGTGGTGCTTGTTCACCTTCGCATCCGGATCCTTTTCGAGAATGGGCTTATTGCGCTCTGATTCTTCGTCAGCGGCCTTTTTCCGGTCGGGCAAAACGAGCTTCTTCACCTGTGTGAACAGGACTCCATAGCCTTCCGCATCAATGACATCCTTTCCTTGGAAATCGATGACGTAGCGCGACGGCTGCGGCTGCTCGTCGCCGATAAGTTCATCCGCCACGAGGAATGGATGAAGAACCTTATCGAAGCCCTTGTGCGACTTAATCAGTTCCCTTGCCTTTGTGGCATCGATCAGGAAACCAGGATGGCCGTGTGTTTGCCCTTGGAAGCATCCACCCTTTTTGGCGTTCGCTTCAATACGACGGGCCTTGGTCACATCCAACGCAAATGACAACGACGATCCGATCGCGTCAAAGTCCTCGTGGCGCCAGCCGGTCGTCACATCATTGCCGTCCTGATTGTAAAGTCTCTTAGGCCCTTTCTGATCGCCCTTGATCCAATTCACAATCGAAACATGCACTACCGCCTCACCCGGCCAGATCATGCTTGAAACCGCTTCAGTGATCGTACCGCCATTGTCCGTAATGAAATCGAGCCCCGCTTCCCGGGTGTAGTTCTGCCTGATCGTGTTCGTACCGACCAGACCAGCCCGCTGACCGGCCTTAAGGTGGTCGTGTGCCTTGCGAAACCAGTAAACGCAGTAATCCGACCGACCGTCCACGTCGGGGAATGCTTCACGCACCTCGCGCAAATTGGCTAGGTCCATCTCCCCCTGCGCCTTGTTCTTACTCTGGTAGGGTGGATTGCCGATGATGGCCTCGACCTCAGGCCAGTCCGTCAGCAACGCATCGGCGCAGAGGATGTTGTCATCTAGATTATCAAGCGGAAGCGCATCCGAACCTCCAAGAGACATCTCTGTCTGGGTAAGTCCGAGCGTGCTTTGCGCTTCATCGATCGCCAACTTCTTAGCGATCATCAGCGTCACCTTCGCAAGCTCTGCTCCAAACAGATCAATCTCAATTCCATAGAATTGCTTGGGGCTGATGATGCTGAACGGTCTGGCCCGCTCGACAAACTCCTTCGGCATGTTTTCCTTGAGGTGCGTGAGAATTCGTAGATCAAGGCGCGCCATCTCGCGGAATGCCACATATAGAAAGTTGCCGCTGCCGCACGCCGGGTCGAGCACGCGAAATCTCATTAACTCGCGGCGCAAAGCGAACAGGCGCTCCGTAGATTCTTTTTCTGCCCTCGCCGCAGCGTCGATGCGCTCGCGCCATGGGCGGACAATGGTAGGTTCTACAATGCGCTGGATGTCGGCTTCCGACGTAAAATGTGCGCCCAGCGCATGCCGAGCAGCCGCATCAAGGCTATGCTGGAACAAAGTACCGAATATTGCTGGGTTGACTTTCGACCAGTTCTGCGTGGCGGCCCCCTCCTGGCCGCCAACCCCTCTATACCAACCGCCCTTGGCGGGCTTGTCGGTGTTCATCTGCCGGAAAAGGCCCGCAAACAGATCATACGCACTCTGCCCACGATCCAGACATTCGCCCACCAGCGTTGAAACTGTGCCCGCGGGCAGCAGATCGATGTCCTCGGCAAACATCGCCACAACGGTTTGAAGGACAAAACGCTGCGCCTGGCCGCGTGGAACCGCGTCGCGATCACGCTGAACGAGATTGCGGAACAGCTCGGCCATCTTGTCGGCCGTCTCGCGTGAAACGTACTCCCGATCGTTGCCGAACTGAGGCTTGCGTTCGTCGGGAAAGAGGAAGTTTAGCGCCGTATAGCGCAACGGCAGATCGTCAAGACTCAATGTGTCGACAGGCGTGTCAAGCTGCCTGTCGAAGTCATAAATCCAGAACTCATTAAAGTTACAGAGCACAACGTAGCGTGGCCGATTGGGCACCGCGTTGAGCCAGTAGTCGAGCGCCTGGTCATAGTGCAGGTGTAGTCTGGTGCCCGCCTTCTTCATTTCGAGCAGGAGCCGCGGCTTCCACACCAGGTCTGCAAAGCGAGGCGCGCGGCTGAAGCGGCGGCGAATGCTGTATTCGAGTGTCGCCCCCGCTTCCTTATAGCCATCATGTCCAAACGCCTGGAAAAGGCGATCGCAGTACACCTGCGCTTCCGCCCGCTCCTTGCCGTCAAGCGTCTTAGCGTACGCTACGAACCGCTTGATCCTTTCGACAGCTTCCGACACCGTCCCACCCTAAAAGTGTTTAAGAATATTTTCCTAGCTACCACATGGAGAGCGAGAAGATCAGGTGCCTTTTCATGTCTTGACTTGTACGGCACATTGCCGTACACTTGAAGGAAGTAGGAGATGAATGTGGTGACCGCATCCAGCACTGTTGACGCTAAGGCCCGTGCCACTTCCAAAGCGGCGCGCCTCGAGGCTCGTATAACAGAGGACCAGAAGGCTTTGCTCGAGCGCGCTGCCATGATCGCGGGGCGTTCCCTGTCTGATTTCGTGGTTAGCAGCGCACAAGAGGCGGCGGCGCGGACCATCCGCGATCATGAAATGATGAGTCTGTCCTCGCGGGACAGCAAAACGTTTGTTGCCGCTGTGCTGGATGCGGCGGAACCTGGAGCGCGCTTGCGCAAGGCGGCACATCGCTACAAGAAGGCAACGGCCAGATAGATGGCCGCGAAGTCGCAAACGTCGTGGCTGATAGAGCCGCTCGGCAAGCATGACCGGGCAGCTTTCTCCTGCGAAGAGCCAAGCCTTACGCATTACCTGAAAGAGCAGGCGTCACAAGATGCCAAACGGCACATCGCTGCTCCGTTCGTTGCAGTGACCGTGAACGACCGAAAGACTGTCCTCGGGTACTACACCCTGTCAGCAACCAATGTGGAACTTAGGGACATTCCCGAAAGTCACGCAAAGAAGCTGCCGCGTTACCCCCTGGTTCCGGCAACCCTGCTCGGACGCCTTGCCCGCGATGAATCCATGAAGGGCAAAGGACTGGGTGAGTTCCTGCTGCTCGACGCCATCCACCGTGCCGTCGTCCAATCAAAACAAATCGCTTCCGCGGCGATTGTCGTGGACGCCATCAGCGATGCCGCGGCAAGGTTCTACCGGCATTTCAATTTTATCGTTCTGGCCGACCGCAAGGACAGGCTCTTCCTGCCAATGGGCACGGCCGAAAAATTGTTCGACTGAAGGAGATTGCCTTACCAGCGATTTCGACCGGACAAGCGGTCCTGCCAACGTTGCCTGGCCGTCCGGTTTTCTTCGGGATCGCGTTCTTCGTCCTCTTCTTCCTGCTCCACCCACAGCATGATGAGTGCAAAGCCCTCCTGCTGATAGAACACCTGTTCATAGAGCGTCGGGAGGCGCTTGCCCCAGTCGGATTCAAGCCACAGCTCGGCGCCGTTCTGGCGAACCTCCGTAATCTTCTGCCCGCTCTTCGCGGCATAGTGGAAGAGCGAATTCCGCGGCACCGGACTCCCGTATGAGATTCCGATCCTCGGGAACTTGGTGTGCTTGTAGATCCGCAACACGATGCTGTCCTTCACAACCGCTATCGCTACGGGCTGGTGGTGATAGTTCGCGTAGGCGCGCGCCGCCGGCTCCTTGCTGACGTCAAAGAGCCCGGCAAGCTCCGTAATGTGGGCCAGATCCGGATCACGGAACTTTTCCATCACCCCGCGCAATATCGGCGGCGGCATCAGAAGCAACGCAGAAAACCGATTGGCTTCCACCTCCATACGCGCATAGGCGTCATTCTCCTGCACAGACCAGCGGCGCATGTCTTCACGCGAACACAAGAACTGACCGCTTTTCGCCGGCCGATGCGTGGGGATCAAGAAATGCCCGAGTTCGTGACCAATGGTGAACCGGCGTCTTCCCCGGCGCGCCGCCGCATTCACCAGAATGACGCCTTCACTCTTGCAGTCGTCCGTGATGAGACCTCCCTCATAACCCTCCGTCGTGAGGGTGGCGATGTCGGTGATGTCGACGCATTGCGCAAGCTCCTCCACCGGCACCGGAACGGGAAGGTCCGGCTCGGCCTTCAAGATCTTGGTGACCAACCCCTCGGGTGATCCGGTATCGTCGAGGTCGAGCCGGGTAATTTTCATGATTGTCTATTCCGGTTCTTGAACCTGTCGATGATGCTCTGAATCGCGTCCCGGTCTTCGGGCGTCAGATCCTTAAGCTCCCGGTACATGGCAACGATCTGGGGATCCTCGGCCTCGCCGGTCGGATTCTCTCCCACAAGGTCGGCGACGCTCGCCTTCAGGGCCTTTGCAAGCCTGATCAGCAGCTCAATTGACGGATTCTTGCTGCGGCCCGTCTCCAGATCCCAGATGTGCGCCTTTGATGCCCCTACCTCGTCCGCCAGGTCCTGAAGCGACTTGCCCCGTGCAATTCGAAGTTGCTTCAGCTTGACCGCTAGCGACATCGGGCCGTACTCCCATCTCTTATTTCATTGAAAAGACTAGCTATTTAAGATGTACCATACGAAATCGTACCAGTCCACTTGACTTTTCGTTCATACAGATTAAGTAGTACGAATGTGTTCACAGGAGGACAAGCATGTCTAGGAACGATCGCTTCGTGGTCCGGCATCCCGATGGCTGGGCCGTCAAAAAGGCGGGCGCTGAACGCGCCAGCAGGCACCACGAAACCAAGCGCGAGGCTATCGAAAGCAATCGCACAGTCAGCCGCAATCAGGGCACCGAGCTGCGCATCCACAATCAGGACGGCCGCATCGCCAGCAGCGACAGCCACGGCGGCGACCCGTTCCCGCCCAAGGGCTGAACCGAAGAAAGGACGAAAAGGATGACCGACGATCACAAACACGGCCGCAACGGCAACGACCACCGCGATGACCACGGCAACGGCGGTCACAGCGATCACGACAAGGACATCACCATCGTCGTGAACGGCCGCGAGAAGACCGTGACCGGCAAGGAACTTTCCTTCGCGCAGCTCGTCGCGCTCGCCTTTGACACGCCGCCGACGGGCGAGAACATCGTCTTCACGATCACCTACCGGCGCGGCCAAGGCGAGAAGCCAGAAGGATCGCTCGTCGAGGGCGAAACTGTGAAAATCAAGAAGGGCATGATCTTCAATGTCACCGCCACTGATAAGTCGTAGTCCCGACCTCGCCAAGCTGAAGGAAGACGGATACGAGGTGGAGGTCAGGGCCAACCACCTCGTTCTCCGCAACGTGCCTTACGTTAACAGCAAGCGCGTCGTGAAACGCGGACTGCTGGTCTCGACGCTCAATCTCGCCGGGCAGGTCACTGCGAAGCCGGAGACCCACGTCGCCCTGTTCGCGGGCGAGCATCCCTGCGACCGGCATGGACGTCCTCTGACCAAGATCGTCAACGGCAGCAGCCGTCAGAATCTGGGCGACGGTCTCGTGGTGGAGCACTCGTTTTCGAGCAAGCCCGCCAGCGGGTATCAGGACTACCACCACAAGATGACCACCTACGCCGACATGCTGTCGAGCCATGCGGCGGCAATCGATCCGACGGCCACGGCGAAGACGTTCCGGGTGATCGAAGCCGAAGACCCCGATTCCGTATTCGAGTATCTGGACACTGCCTCAAGCCGCGCGGGCATCTACGCCGTGTCGCAGAAGCTGGCCCTGCCCAAGGTGGCGATCATCGGCCTTGGCGGTACGGGTTCCTACGTCCTCGATCTGGTGGCGAAAACGCCGGTCCATGAGATCCATCTTTTCGACGGCGACCATTACCTCCAGCACAATGCGTTTCGCTCGCCCGGGGCCGCAACGCTTGCCGAACTGAAGGCCGCGCCGAAAAAGGTCCATTACTTCCGCGACCGCTATGCGCCGATGCGCCGGAACATCGTGGCGCACGATTTCCATATCGACGCCGCGAATGCGGACTGCCTCGACGGGATGGCATTCGTCTTCCTTTGCGTCGATCGCGGCGATGCAAAGCGACCGATCATCGAGAAGCTGGAGCCACTGAGCATCCCGTTTGTCGATGTCGGCATGGGCATCGACCTCGTGGACGACAAGCTGCAGGGCATCGTCAGGACGACTACCAGCACCGAACGGATGAGGGCGCATATCCGCGACAAGAAGCGTATCGGCCTTTCTACGGGCGCGGCCGACGACTTGTATGTCAAGAATATCCAGATTGCCGATCTGAACGCCCTGAACGCGGCGCTGGCAGTCATCAAGTGGAAGAAGCTGTTCGGGTTTTACCTCGATCTGGATGACGAACACCATTGCACCTACACGCTCGACGGCAACATGCTCCTGAACGAGGACAAGCCATGAAACAGCCCATCGTCCTCGACACGGAATTTGTCGCGAGCATCCCCGACAGACTCGCCGAGAATACCCTTTACGTATCGATGGAATACGCCACGGTCGCGCACAAATGCTGCTGCGGCTGCGGCCTAGAAGTCGTAACGCCGCTTAGCCCCACCGACTGGAAATTGACCTATGACGGCGTAGCCGTATCTCTTCATCCCTCAATCGGAAACTGGAGTTTCCCCTGCCGTTCCCACTACTGGATCGACAAGGGCAAGGCCCGTTGGGCGGGCGACATGACGCAGGACCAGATCGATAGCGTCCGCGCCCACGACCGCCGCGCCAAGGCGCGTTATTTCGACGAGTCGAAGCAGGCTGCCAAGCCCGCTGACTCAGTGCCGCCCAGCAGACCGAAGAACGGATTCTGGTCATGGCTCTCGCGTTTGTGGTCCTGATACGGGAAAGCCCCTGATTTCGCCGAGTTTGCGTCAGGATGCGTTCCGGCGCTGACCGGGCCCGAACCACCCCCTGAAGGCAATAGCGCATTCTCCGCCCCGCTACCGGGCCGGAATCGGCATTGGCATCGGCGCAAGATTATTACGTGGCAGCGATGGACGGCAGCGCGGCGAGCGGGGCTGTTTTCATATAGCTGCGGAAAACCCCATCCATGCAGCGCAGCGCCCATTGCTCGACGCCGGTTCGATAACCTTCCGCCTGAATATAACCTTTGAATCTCTTGTTCAGTGACTCCGGTGTCGCCCCTGGCTTTGCAGAGCTTCCGGGCCACCGTTCGCGGTGATGCGCAGCAAGCAGCGGCTGAAGGAGCCGCACTACGAGGCCGACGCACATCCTCGCCCGCTGCGAAACGACGACATCGACCGCGACATACCCTTCCCGCTCCAGCTGGCGGAGATAGCGTTGTACGGTACGCCGGCAACGGCCGAGCGCCCTTGCGAGGTATGTGACTGTCACCGGCAGCAACCGGCCTTCCCTGTTCCGACGATAGGTCAGCTCGGCGAGCTTGCGCGCGCAGCGCCGCGCGCCATCGGTGAGGTTCGGATCGTC
>JAFKKW010000134.1 GCA_017304275.1 Hyphomicrobiales bacterium
TTGCGACGCATTTCCCCGAGCTCGTCCGCATGAAGATCCTGGTCACGTTCCCGGGTTAAGACCGGAGCCGGATGCGGTTGAGCGCCGGCCGCAAACAAAAAACGCCGGCGAAGAGGGTTCGCCGGCGTGAAGTTTATATGACGTCCGGCTTTGCCGCCGGATCGTTATCGCGGCAATCTCCGCGTGGATTTCAGAGCGTGTTCGACCAGTCGTCGAGCTCCTTCTTCACCTGATCCTTGCCGTATCCGTAACGCTCCTGGATCTTGCCCTCGAGCTGCTCGCGGCGGCCGTTGATGGTCGCCAGGTCGTCGTCGGTGAGCTTGCCCCACTTCTCCTTGACCTTGCCCGAGAACTGCTTCCAGTTGCCTTCGATACGATCCCAATTCATGGCGTGCTCCTATTGACTGTTGACGTGGCAGTGAACCCTTCGGTCGCGATCGCGCCGTCGCTTCGTCAAGACGGAGCGAGGTGAAGGACCGAAGTGTGACGTGAGAGCGAGCGGGCCTGTTCGCTCGCTAAGCCCGGCGGATGAATCCAAGTACGAGCGAGATGACCAGGAACACGATCGCCACCCAGAACAGGAGACGCGCGCCCTCCATCGCCGTACCGGCAACGCCGCCGAAGCCCAGAAATGCCGCCACAAGCGCGACGACGAGGAATACAACGGCCCAGTGCAGCAAATTGCCCATCGAACCAACTCCCGAGCTTTAGACGTTAGAAAAGACGTTAGAACACCCAGGGTGTCTCATCACGAGAGAAGAACGAGGCGAGCACCCTAGACGGGCAATGGAACGTCTTGACCGCGGTTTGGTTCCGCGGTCCTGGACAAGGCTCAGCGAACGTTGACGGTTTTCAGCCCGCGGGGCCGATTGGGAACCGGCGCGTCCACACGGCGCCGCTGGTATCGTGGGCTGTCATGGCCATCTCCGCCGCGCCGTTCGTCAGGAAGTCGAACTCGACGGCCGGGTTCTGCGCCAGCGTGATCGAGCCGGTCATCTCGAACACCAGTTCGTCGCCCTGACGCGCCTCGATGCGGTCGACCATCAGAAGCGGAATGTAGAGCAGCGAGATGGGGTCGAGCACCATGCCTGTATGGTTCGGATGGTTGAGGTCATAGCGCGCATGCGCGAGCTGGTGCGAGCCGTTCGGCCTCTCGCCGACGGTTGCAAAATCCATCTTGCCCATATTGGCGGCAATCTCCGCCGGATCGCCGACCGGCGGCGCGGAGCACGACGCCTGCCCGCCCGCGAACTTCACGAGTTGCTCGGTCATGTAAAGCGTGCCGTCGTTGGCTTCCACGATCACGCGCACGTCGGACTGCTGGTCGAGGCGGATCCGCGTCGCGAGATGAGCCTGGCTACGGGCGGTGCCCATCCGGAACACCGCCGCCACGGGGGACGGGTTCATGTCGACCACGAACGACACCGCCTTGATGGTGCGCGCGCCGGGAAGCTTGATCTCGGCGTCGAGCGGCACGCTCCGCACGTCGTCGGGCCGATAGGGGGCCGTGAGTTTTACAATCCCGCGTCCGTCCTGGATGGCCCGTCCGCCGAACGCTTCCGTATGAATGCCGGGCCAGGTATCGCTCGCGAGCGCGACCGTTGCGGAGCCTGCCGATAGGAGGAGTGCCGCTAACGCGGCGAGAGCCGGACGAACCATGGGGAGCTTGCCTTCTCGAGGCCGGAAACCAAGACAGTATGCAAATCACGACCAGGACTTTCTTCCCGACCCTCCAGGAAGTCAATCTCTGCTGCCTGCTGCCTGCTGCCTGCTGCCTATGCCGATCCGCCGCCTCCCTCCCGTCAGGGCGCCATCGCCGGACGGAACCCCGCCTTGCTGGCTTCCGCCTCGCTGCAGAACCAGCGCTCGCCCTTGGCCGGCTCGATACGCACCTTGGCGTACCAGGGGCTCCACGGCATGTGATAGATGTGCCCGTTGCTCGTGATGTTGCCCTTGATCGCGCAGCCTTTGGGCGCGCTCGGCTCGGCAGCCGCCCAGCGGCGCTCGCGAAACGCCCAGGCGGGCTCCGCGTCGCCCTTCCAGATGCCGATCTTCGCCTTGCGTGCTTCGGCCTCGACCGACTGATAGCGCGTCGAATAGCGCACGAACGCCCAGGCATGGCCGGTGCGCACCATCTCGCCGTTGATGTCACGCCCGTCCGCCGTGCACCACCCCAGCACGCGCCCGTACTTGTCGCGCCCGGCGGACTCGCAATCGACGCGGCGCCCGCCGGTCAGCCAGCGCAGCTGCTCGGTTGCGGCGCGTCCGCATTTCCAGCTTCCGAACCACCCGCCGCCGCACGTCTGGTCCGCTTCGGGCGCGTCGATGCCCTCGAGCCGGATGCGTTCGCCGCCGATTTCGAGCGTATCGCCGTCGATGACGACCGCGCGTCCGCTGAGGAGCGCGCCATGATCGCCCGGTGTGCGGGCGATACCTTCCAGCACCGGCGGGAGGAAGGAGGCTGCGGCCAGCGCGAGCGCCACCAGCGGCAGCGAGAACCGGATACGATGCAATGCACTCATAAGTTGCAATATGGATGAGTCGCGTGTCCAAATGCAGACCCAATCGTGGCATGATCATGCAATGATCCGTCGCCGAAAGTGAGCTAAGATTACTGAAATGTAATGACTAAATACAACTTGTCGGGAGTTGCGGCGCGATTCTCCTAAAAGTTGTGCAGAGGCCACGGGAGGGGGTGAAGCACGGGGGTGGATAAATGACGCGTCTCACGCGCGCCTTCGGCCCTGCCCTGACACAATCGCCCGTTACGCAGCTAAAGAAGTTGCGGCCGAACGGGGATGAGCGCGCATCGAGCCCCTTTGCGCCGCATGAGGCAGGAGCCCGATGACGAGCAGAACACCGCCACCGCCGGGGCGGCCACCGCGCTTTGATACGTACCGTCCCTCGGACGAAAGGAGCGGCCCGCCGCGGGGACCGGGCCCGCAGCACGTCGGCGCGCCGCCGCCGCACGGCCAGCCGTATCCGCCCCAGCCTTATCGTCCCCAGCCGTATCCGCCGATGACCGCGCCGCCGTCGCGTTATCCGAATGCCGCCCGCCCTGCGCACCGCGCGCCGCCGCGCAAGCGCTCGGCGATTGGCTCGGTGCTGCTGTACGGCGGTCTCGGCCTCCTCGCCATGGTGGCCGGCGCGCTCGTGTTCGCCATCATGGCGCTGCCCGCAGACTTCGTACGAGCCAACGCCATCGCGGCCGTCAAGGAGAAGACCGGCCGCGACCTCGTCATTGCCGGGCCCACGTCCTTTACGCTCTACCCCTCGCTCGGAATCTCGCTAGGCGACGTCGCGCTGTCGGGTGCGCCGGGTGTCGAAGGCGCAAAGCCGCTCGTCACCATGAAGGCGCTCGATCTCGCCGTGGCCTTCTGGCCGCTGCTCGAGCGCAAGGTGCGCGTCAAGGCGCTGGCCTTGCGCGAGCCCATCTTTCACCTGGAGGTCGACGCCAACGGACGCCGCTCGTGGGACTTCGCGGCCGGCCCGATGCGCACGCGCGTCGCCCAAGCCGACATCGCCGACGGGCCGATGAGCGATGCCGGGCCCGGCAGCGTCGCCTCGCACGCGGGCCTGTCGGACCTGAAGCTGGACGACGTGCGCATCGAGAACGGCGCGCTCCACTACAGCGATCAGCGCACCGGCAGTACGTCCGCGTTCTCGGATCTCAACGTCAAGCTGGCGCTCGCGGCGCTGGACGAGCCGCTGAACGCTACCGGCCGCGTCGACTGGAAGGGCAAAACCGTGAGCTTCGACGGCGCCCTCACCTCGCTCGCCGACGTGCTGGGCGAGCGCCCGGCGAAACTCAACATGAAGCTCGGCACCGACGTGCTAGACGCCACGTTCCAGGGTTCGGCAAATCTCAAGGACGACCTTGCCGTCGAAGGCATCCTGTCGGCGAAGTCGTCGTCCGCCCGCGATCTGTTCGCCTGGCTCGGCACCGATCTGCCGCCGTCCGAAGGGTTTGGCCCGCTGACGGCGAAGGGGCTCTGGCGTGGCAAGCCGGACCAGTACACGTTCACCACCGCCGAGATCGTGCTCGACCAGACGACGGCGCTGGGAGAGGTCACGCTCGACACCCGCGGCGCCCGCCCACTCGTCAATGCCAACCTCAAGCTGACCGAGCTCGATCTCAACACCTACAAGTCACACGGCGCGGCGACGCGGAGCGCCGCCCCGCGCGACGGCAATGACAAGGCGCGCTCCATCGAGGACCTGCTCGACGAGCCGGCACCGCCCGGCCCGCGGGTGAAAGGCTTCACCAGGCGCGACGGCTGGAGCGAGGAGCCGTTCGATCTCGACACGCTCGGCGCGCTCGACGCCAACGCCAGGCTCTCGATCGGCAAGCTGACGGTGGGCACGATCCACCTCGACCAGTCCGACCTCACGGTCGCGCTCAAGAACCGGTTCATGACGACGACGCTGGACCGGGTGGCGCTTTATGAGGGGACGGGCCAGGGAACCATCACGCTCGACGCCACGGCCGGGACCAGCGCCGGCCTCGACGCCGATATCGCCCTCCATGGCATCTCCGCCCAGCCTCTGCTGGCGGACGCAGCCGGTATCGACCGCCTCGCGGGCAAGGGGCTCCTCAAGCTGACGCTGACCGGACGCGGCGCCAACGAGCGTCAGATCGTCGAGACGTTGACCGGCAAGGCCGAGCTTGCCTTCGCCGACGGCGCCGTCATTGGCGTCAACGTGCCGGAGATGATGCGCAACCTCGGCAAGGGCAACCTCGGTGGTCTCGACACGGCCCCGACCGACAAGACTGATTTCAGCGAGATGACCTCGACCTGGACCATCAAGTCCGGCGTTGCCGAGAACCATGATCTGAAGCTGGTGAGCCCGCTCCTGCGCCTCTCGGGCTCAGGCAGAGTCGCGCTCGCGCCCCGCGAGGTGGACTACACGCTGCGCCCGAAACTCGTGGCGAGCCTCGAAGGCCAGGGTAGCAGCGCCGACAAGCTCGCCGGCATCGAGGTCCCGGTCCGCGTGCACGGACCCTGGGACGATCCGAAGTACACGCCCGACGTCGCCGGCGTGCTCAACGATCCGAAGACGGTCGACGCCATCAAGGAGGTCGGCAAGCAATACAAGGGCAAGAAGGCGGACGAGATCGTCAATGACCTCTTGAGCAAGGACGAGAGCGGCAAGCGCAAGGGCAAGAAGCTGCTCGAGCAGTTTCTCAAGGGAGAATGACAAGTGAAGCGTGCACAACGCTTGTCGCGTCATCGTCCCAAAATGGTGTGACGATCGAGCGCAAATAATTGATCGCCCGGACCCATTTTTCTCTTGCGACGCAGGAGCGCTTGCACCATATCAGCGGTCTCCGTTCGTCCACCTGCCCTTAAGGTCAAGGACTTCCATCCCCACACCCCCAGGTAAGGAGCGTTCGGGTTGAATCTGTCTGCTGGTTGGGGAGGGTCATATGGCCTTTAATGACACCCTCTTCCAATTGTGGATGGACTTGACTCGTTCAAGCCCCGCCCAAAAGGAAGATCTGCACGCGTCGCAGGGTGCGCGCGTTGCTCTTGAGGACACGACTGGGAACCGCGGCACCAGCATTGAAGCTGGCCGGCACCTGATCATTGATCTTTACGGTGCAAAGAGGCTCGACGACGTCGGGCACGTGGAGCGGACCCTCAAACGGTGTGTCGAGGCCTCGGGCGCCACGCTCCTGCACATGCATCTTCACGACCTGAACCCCACGGGCGGGGTGACGGGTGTTGCGGTGCTGAAGGAGAGCCACATCGCGATCCACAGCTGGCCTGAGACCGGCTACGCGGCGCTCGACATCTTCATGAGCGGAAGCGCCGATCCCGCGCGCGCCATCCCCGTGCTGCGCGAGGCGTTCGAGACCGACG
>JAFKKW010000135.1 GCA_017304275.1 Hyphomicrobiales bacterium
CTGGAAGGGAAGGTGGCCCGACGCGGCCGCGCGGCAACGGCGCGATCGTTCCGGGTGCCAAAACGTAAGGTGCCGGTCAGAACGAGAGCTTGCGGTGTTGCCGGCCTGCGCCGTCGAAGTTCGAAGGATCGAGCCACGCCTCGTAGCCGGCTTTGAGACGCGGCCAATCGCGGTCGATGATGGCGAACCAGGCCGTGTCGCGGTTCTTCCCCTTCACCACCATGTGCTGGCGGAACACGCCCTCGAACGTGAAGCCGAACCTCAGCGCCGCGCGTCGCGAGGGCAGGTTCTGCGCATCGCATTTCCATTCGAGCCGCCGGTATCCGAGCGTCTCGAAGACATAGCAGGCCAATAGATAGAAGGCTTCGCTGGCAACCCGGCTGCGGGCGATGGCCGGCCCCCACAGGATGCTTCCGATTTCGATCACGCCATGGCGGGGCTCGATGCGCATCAGCGCCTGACGTCCTTCGGCGCGCCCGGTCGCGGGATCGACGACGGCGAAGAACAGCGGATCGAGGGACGCCGCGGCTTTTGCGAGCGATGCCGTCAAGGTCGCAAGATCGACGGGAGGCTCGTCGAACAGATAGCGAAACCGATCCGCGACGCCCGGTGCCAGCGACGCAGCGAGCAGGTCCGCCGCGTGGCGGTCGCCATCGATCGGCTCCAGCCGCACATAGCGTCCGGTCAAAGTGACCCGCTCCGGTCGGGCAGCGCCGCTCCAGCTCGCAAGGGTCAAGGCCGCATCCTCGGAGTCATCACGGGCGCTTCTTGTGCGCCTCCTCGGCCTTGAGCTCTTTTTTCGAGAGCTTGCCGATCATGGTCTTGGGAAGCGTATCGCGGAACTCGATGTCGGCCGGCAGCTCGAGCTTCGAGATCTTGGCCTCGAGATGCGCCATGAGCTCCTGCTTCGTCACCGTCACGCCGTCCTTGAGCTTGACGAATGCCTTGGGCGCCTCTCCCCGATATTTGTCGGCGATCCCGATCACGATCGCCTCCTCGACCGCATCGTGCTCGTAGAGCGCTTCCTCGATCCGGCGCGGATAGACGTTGTAGCCGGAGCAGATGATGAGATCCTTGATCCGGTCCACGATGTAGAAGTAGCCGTCCTCGTCCATGATGCCGACGTCGCCCGTGCGCAGAAACGGCCCGGCGAACTGCGCGGCTGTCTCGGCGGGCTTGTTCCAATAGCCCTTCATGACCTGCAGGCCCGCAATGCAGATCTCGCCGCGTTCGCCGCGCGCCACTTCCCGCGACGGATCGGTGAGATCGCGTAGCGACACGATCGTGCCCGGCAGCGGAAGCCCGATGGAGCCGCGCCGCGGGGGGGTGTCGAGCGGATTGCAGGTCGCGACGGGAGAGGCTTCCGAAAGCCCGTAGCCCTCCACGAGCGAGCACCCGGTGACGGAATCGAAGCGCTCCTTGACCTCGATCGGCAGTGCCGCTCCGCCCGAGATGCAGAACTTGAGGCTCGTGAGGTCGTAGGACTTGATCTGCGGATGGTTGAGCATGGCGTTGAACAGCGTCGGCACTCCGGAAAGCACGGTCATTCGGTGCTTCGAGATCAGCTCGAGCGCGTCCTGCAGCACGAAGCGCGGCATCAGATAGAGCTCGGCCGCGACCTTGACGCCGAGGTTCATCACCACCGTCATCGCGAACACGTGGAAGAACGGCAGCACCGCCAGCGACCGCTCCTGTCCGTACAGAAGCTCCGGCGCCCACGCCTGGATCTGTTGCACGTTGATCATCAGGTTCGCGTGCGTCAGCATCGCGCCCTTGGGCGTGCCCGTGGTGCCGCCCGTATATTGCAGGACGGCAATATCGTTCATGGGGTCGATCGCGATCGGCTCGAACAGCGCCGGATCGGCGAGCACCTCGCTTTCGAGGCGGATGCGGTCGCGCACCGGGGACGAGCGCGGACGCGCCAGCTCCTTCGACTTCAGGAGCCTGAACAGCACCGCCTTCGCTGCGGGCAGCAGGCCGGTGAACGAGCAGACCACCGCGCCCTTGAGCACCTTGTCGGACAGCAGCGCTTCGACCTTGTCGAACAGCACCTTGAGATCGAGCGTCACCATCAGCTCGGTCTCGCTGTCCTTCACCTGGAAGCTGAGCTCTTCCAAAGAGTAGAGGGGATTATAGTTGACGATGATGCCGCCGGCCTTGAGGACCGCAAAGTAATAAATGATGAAGGTGGGCGTGTTCGGAAGCAGAAGTCCGACTTTCGTACCCTTGACCACACCGAGTTGCTGCAGGCCGGCGGCCGCACGATCGACCAGCGCGCCGATCTCGCCATAGGAGAGCGTTCGGCCGAGGAAGCTGCAGCAGGGTTTGCCGGCGCTCTCTGCGGCAGCCTCATCCATGAGACGGAACAGGGGCGCAGCCTCGAGCGGCATGTCCCAATCCACGCCCGAGGGGTAGCTTGGGATCCAGGCATGTGCCGCACGGTCCGAGCCCTGAGCCACGCCGGTATTCGCCATCAAGGGACCTCCCGCGCCGCCCGTTCGGGAAGGCGGCCCCGGGGAGCCCGCGTCCGAGTGCCGCGCGGGGCTGCCGAGGGGTTCCGCTATCCTCCGGGCAAGCATTATCAGTAGCTAAACGTTACGCAGAACGCAGCATTTGTCATTCAACACTTTTTTGGGCTGTTCGCCTAGTCTGCGCCCTGGTGACGGCACAGTTAAAGACTGTGCCCCACGGAACTTCGCGGCGCCGTGGGATCTGACAATAGTCTGTTGTGCCGGAGAGCCGCAGGGAGCTGAAATCCCGTCGGCTGGACTTCAGGCTGGTTTAAGGATATGTGACGCCCAAGCTTGTGATAATTGCGGCCCTGCACTACTTAGGTGGCTGATTACTTAAGTTGACAGAAGCGGGGTCCCTGCAAGTCGCGTGGGCAGGGTTTGGAGAGCGAGATGGACGAAGTCGCAACCAAAATCATCGACATTCTCAAGAAGCATATGAAGGAGCCGAGAGACGATATCTCGCTCTCGACCGCTTTGACGGATCTCAAGATCGAGTCGCTTGATCTTGCGATGATTGTGTTCGACATCGAAGATACCTTCGGCATCGAGATTCCGTACAACGCCAACGAGGACGTGGGCGACTTCAAGACCGTCGGCTCCGTTGTCGACAAGGTGAAGAGCTTGATGGCCGCAGGGCCTGCCGCCGCGAAGGCATAACCTACGAAGAGGGACTGCGATCCGCCGGTCCTCGTCATCCGTAAGCTGGCTGCACTCGTCGTGATATAGGCGACGGGAGCGGCCGCACGGTTCTTTTCTGGCTGGGCGATGTCTTCGCTGCCTGGCCCAGCGCTTGGGATAGTTTGAAGCAATGACAAACGGCAACGGCACGCGTCGTGTGGTCGTCACGGGTCTTGGCGTGGTGACGCCGATCGGACTGAACGTGGCCGACTTCTGGACCAGCATTCAGGCGGGCAAGTCCGGCGTCTCCGAGCTGGGTGGTTTCCCGCTCGAGGATCTCAAGATCCTGATCGCCGCGCAGATCAAGGATTTCGATCCCAGGGTCCAGCTCAAGAACTACAAGCGCGACAAGATCATCATGCACGCGGACCGCTACTCCTGGTTCGCCGCTGCCGCCGCCGAGCAGGCCGTCGCCCAGTCGGGCCTCGAGTTTCCGCTCGCGAACCCGTACCGCTCGGCTTGCATCATCGGCTCCGGCGCGGGCGGTCTCACGACCTTCGAGAACGCCTACCGCGATCTCTTCATTCACAACAAGCGCGCCACCAATCCGCTGACGCTGCTCCGCATCATCGGCTCGTCGGCATCCGCCCATGTCGGCATTGAGTACGGCGTCAAGGGCCCGACCTTCGCCACCTGCTCCGCATGCTCGACGGCGACGCACGCCTTCGGCATCGCCCGCGACTACATCAAGAACGGCCTCGTCGACGTTGCGATCGCCGGCGCGTCCGAGGCCGTCATCAACTACGGCACCATGAAGGCCTGGCAGGCCCTCCACGTCCTTTCGCCCCAGGGCTGCTATCCGTTCGCCAAGAAGCGTAATGGCACGGTCCTCGGCGAGGGCGCCGGCATTCTCGTGCTCGAGGAATACGAGCACGCCAAGCGCCGCGGCGCCAAGATCCTCGCCGAGTTGGCGGGCTACGGCATGGCCTCCGACAGCCAGGACATGGTGAAGCCCACCGTTGAGGGCCCGAGCTACGCCATGCAGATGGCGCTCGACGACGCCGGCATCGAAGCCTCCGAGATCGACTACATCAACGCGCACGGCACGGCCACCAAGGACAACGACATCAACGAGACCAAAGCCATCAAGGAGGTGTTCAAGAACGCCGCCTCCAAGCTCGCGGTCTCCTCGACCAAGTCCATGACCGGCCATCCCCTCGGCGCCGGTGGCGGCATCGAGGCGGTGGTGACCGTCAAGGCCATGCAGGAAGGCTTCATCCCGCCGACCATCGGCCTCGATGAGGTCGACCCCGAGTGCGATCTCGACTACGTGCCGAACGTCGGGCGCAAGGCGCCGGTGACCTACGCCATGTCGAATTCGTTCGCCTTCGGCGGCCTCAACGCCGTCGTCGTCTTCGGTCCTCCGCCGGCCTGATCGGCGCGAGAAATTCGGATTGTGCCTGGGCGCGGGTCTCGATCGAGGCCCGCGTCTTCGTTTGAGGCGCAAGCCATGCCGTCTGACGTCCTGCGCCGATGGTCCGAGTCCGCCAACGGGAGCATCCGCCCGCTGAGTGACCGCGTGCGGATCGCCATCGGCCGCATCCGATCCCGCGGCCCCGCGAAATCCACCGGCCAAGACCTTGCAAGCCCTCGGCAAAAGCACGAGTGCGCGTAACCCTCTTGAAGGATGTGGCGTCAGGTGAGAAGGTGTCCGTGACGGCCGCCCTATGAATGCACCGGCCGCGATCCGCGCCTTGAGGGGGAACGGCATCGTGGCACGCGTGTTATGCCGTCCAAGAATGGTCTCGGGAGGCTGTGGTGCGGCGCATACTCATCAGAGCTGGAAACGTGGCAATTCGCGCCCGTTTATTGGCGACGCCGACGGCGGATCGTATCTGGGACGCGTTGCCGATCTCCGGCTCCGTCCAGACCTGGGGCAAGGAAGTCTATTTCCGCACGCCCATTTCCCATGATCTCGAGCCCGACGCGCGGGCCGTCGTGAGCAAGGGCGAGATTGCCTTCTGGCCGGAAGGCGACGCCATCAGCATCGGCTTCGGCGCCACCCCCATTTCCAAGCGCGGCGAGATCCGCTTCACCAGCAAATGCAATGTCTGGGCGGTCGCGATCGACGACGTGGACCTGCTCAAAAGTGTCTATCCGGGCGAGGACGTGTCCGTGGTCGAGGCGGATAGCGACGGCCAGGAGCGGACGGCTCGCCCGGCGCGTGGTGCCCGCCGCTCCCGGCAGACCGTACACGTTGACGAAGGCGGCCCGGCCGGCTGACGGCCGTTTACGAAAGCATCCGCAAAACAGGTCCGCCCAATAGAAAAGGCCGGGGCGTGGAGAGGCGCCCCGGCCTTTGGACTGCCCGATCGCTCGGGCTTTGGAACTCAGAGAAAACCTGTGGTGCGTGGCGTTGCCTTACTTGGCGGCGACCTGGGGGCGAGCCTTGGACTGGGGCGCTTCGCCGGCTGCGACGAGGGCGTTGATGCAGCGCGAGGAGAGGTTCTTGCCGACGGCGCGCATGCACTTGCGGACGCCGGGGCTGTCGGGATCGTGCTGGCTGCAGTGGGCGTAGTAATCGGAGGCGCAGGCCATCTTGACGGCGAGGCTGACGGCGCCGGCCTGGGTGGTGGCGGTCAGGGCGCCGAAGGCTACGGCTGCTGCGAGAATGGTGCGGATCTTGGTCATTTGGCTCTCTCCATCGCCAG
>JAFKKW010000136.1 GCA_017304275.1 Hyphomicrobiales bacterium
GCAACGCCAACAGTTTCAGGAGATCCCAGGCCTCGGCGATCTCGTCGTCGGGAACTCCGTTGATCACGACGGAGCCGATGAACTTGCCATTGGGCGATATGTCGATGGTGCGGGATTGAATGTCCGGCTGCACGAGCTCGACGAACCACGCCGGCGCCTCGGCTTCCTCCGCGCCGCCGACGTGTCGGGTAACGGGATCGAGCGTGGTGCCGGTCGCGTCGCGAATGTCGACGGAGACGTGACGGACGCTCGCCATCTCCTTGGCGAGCGTGTCGGCAAATTCCTGCAGCTCGGTGGTGTCTTTGATCGATTGCGCTTTCGCAGCGATATGGTTGGCCCAAAGCTCGATATTGGCGCGGGTCTCGATGCCGGCACGGGAGCGGGCGTCAAACACGGCGAAAATTCCGCTCAAGAGACTTGCCAGAATCGCCACCATCGAAATGGTGAAGAGAATCTGCCAGCGAAACGGCAAGTCGCGCCACGTCCGGCGCAGGCGCGCCGCGGCGGGAGCCGCGCTCACGTCAGGCGCGGCGAGCGGCTTGTCGATTGGCTTATCGTTGCTCACGCGGCCGATCCGCTGGTTCGAGCTTATTGCACAAGCACGCGGTTGCCGTCCGGTCCCATGGCTTCGCCGCCGACGAGATCGCCGCAGTCTCCGCCCAGGTACTTGCCCGTCTGCGTGATGGTCCGCTTGACGGTGACGCTCTGCTGGTTCTGCTCGCCCGACGTGGTGCTCTGGATCTTGACGACGAAGGCAGTCTGGAAGTCGCCGCTCATCTCCGTCCGGCTCGCCACGTGTCGGCTGGCGAACTGGCACGACATGTCGACGACGGTGCTCTCGTCCTGGCGCGTCACGTCATACTTGGAGCACTGCTTGGCATGCTCCTCGGCGCTGGCGGTGACGGTATTGCGCTCCATATCGGCATCGATGCAGAGCTTCATGGTCTGGTCTTTCGGTCCCAGGCCTTCGTCCATCGTGGTGGAGAGCTCCCATAGCCCCGCCTTGCGTTCGGGGAGCCGGACCTCCTCCGCCGACGCGGGCGCGCAGGCGAGACCGACAACCGCGGCGAGGATGATCCGGCAAAAACGGGCAGGACTCATGCCAATCTCCAAAATGTTATATCGTTTCTCTTAGCGCACATTATCTGCCGTTTGTGCCCGCGCAAGCAAACCCTGGCCGATGGCCCTCACATCTTCGCGAGACTCCGGGGGAGCGCGAGCGGGGCGCCGCGAGACGGGAGCCTGCGCGTTCTGAGGCAAGCAATAACGATAGAAATATCTAGTATAATCAATGTAAAGCGCAGGCGCGCAATCCCCGATGCGGTCGAGACCTTAGGAAGGGTTGCTACGGCGACTGAGGCCGGCGCGCTATCGAGCCGCCGGCGGCCGCTGCCGGGGGGCCAATGATCTCGACACTCCGAGCACGCGCTCGGCTGTCAGCCGTGGCCGGCCAGCGCGGCCGTGCCGATGGATATGGATGCGATCGCGGCCCATTGTTGCGCGCTGATCGGCTCCTTCAAAAAGATCTTGGCCAGGAGCACCGTAAAGACGCTGAACGTGGACGCGATGACCATCGCGATGTGCGGCTCCGTCGATGTCGCACCGGCAAGGAAGGTGAGGTAGCCCAATCCATCGAGGACGCCTTGCAGGGTGATGAACGGAAGCCACGAGGCCGAAACGACCGGGCGCGTTCCCTGGACCGCGAGCACGATCGCTACGAAGATCAGTCCGGCCCAACGGCTGATCCAGAGAGTCTGCAATTCTCCCACGACGGGCGCGGCGGCCTGGCTCGAGAGCACGATTGCGACGTAGGCGAGACAGGATCCGAATGCGATGAGGATCGTCTTGCGCATTTCCGAGCTTCCGCCGGGGCCCGCGAATTGAGGATGCGAGCCGGCGCTGCGCGCAATCAGGATACCTCCGGCAAGAATTGCGGACATCGCCAACCATTCCATCGGCCCCGGACGCAAGCCCATGGCGACGTTGATGGCCAGAACGAAGATCGGATGAGCGGCAACGATCGGTGCCACGATCGCCACGGGTCCGCGCGCAAGACCTGCATACAGGAGCACGCACATCACCGAGACGCTTATTCCTTGGATGATCGCCATGGTCCAGCCGTAGGCGGACCACACGATCTCCATGCCGCTGAAAATGACGGCAAGCGTTGCGAGGATCGTTCCGACAAGGAGGACCAGACCGTACGTCAACGTTGCGCCGACGGCGCGACCGCTGAACCTGCCCATAAAGTCAGCCGCGCCGAGCGACGCGGAACTGAGCGCTCCCCAAAGTGCCGAATTCATCAGGGATGCTCCACGCCGTCTTAGCTATGAGGATGTCTTGGGCAGCGCGTGCGTCTGCCCGCCGCTAAACGCCATCATGGCCGGCGATGCCTCCACACGGGAGGATCGGCGGCCATGAATTCTCTGAGTTTGGCTTCTTGAGCGGGCGATAGCGGCGCGCACGCGTGGGCGCGCAACAGGAGCAGCTTGCCGAGGACGTGCACAAATCGCAACATTGACTGTACCAATGTCGGCATCGATGGTCTCCGGCCGCGTCTATCGCTCTCATCGTCAATGGGGGAGAACAGGAACAGCATCACGCCGCCGCGTGTTCTCCGCTGAAAAAAAGAGAACACCTTATCCGCGGACAGGTGTTCAGTTGGATCCACAGCTGCACATTCGCTGGGTAAGGGGAGCGCCGATGGAGATGGCAATATGCATCCCTGCACCGGCTCGAAGACCAGAGCACGAGCATTGCGCCGAGACACGCCCTGCCACCCTATTTATTGTATTGATCGAGATGATGCAGCGCGCGGTTCGCAGGACCGGTCGTGCAGTCCTCGAGGTCGAGCGCGAGATCATATTCGGGCCTGTCGGATGCCGACGGCTCATCCTGCTCGGCGCATGGCCTGGCCGACTTCTTGTCGATCTCACTTACGAACAGATCGGCGACCAGCTTTCGCGGCGCGTGCCGATTGGTGATCGCGAAGATGTTGCAGTGGGAACCTAGCGCCTGCGGTGTCAGGGGCCACAACAGACCTTTTCTGACATCTGCCGCGGCCATGCGATTGGGCAGGAGGCATAGTCCCAAGCCAAGAATGGCGAGCCGTTTGGCCTCTTCGAGGTTGGGCGTCGTGGCGGTGACGCGCTTTCCCAGTCCGTGCCGAAGACGATAGTAGGTCAGGCTGTCGGGCTCGTCGGCGCCGGTCAGTATGATCGGCTCATGCGCAAGTTTGTCGACGGCGTCGAACGTCTTGCCATACAGGTGATGACGCTTGCCGCAGTAGACCATATGCATTTCGCGGGTCAGAAGCTGGTAGCGCAGCTCGGGGTATTGGGCGTGCACCGGCGCGATTCCGACATCGACCTCGTTGCGCAGGACGGCGAGCGAGATCGCCTCCCATGGCGCCACCTCGATGTGCAACTCGACCAATGGGTAGCGCGAGGAGTAGCTCATCAGCAGCTTGTCGAACTTGGGGCAAACGAAATTGCTGATGGTGCGGAGATGAAGGCGGCCGCGCAGCTCTTCGGATGCGTTGTCGAGGCAGTCGGGAATGCGGTTTATCTTGGCGTAGACCTCGCTGACGCATTCGAAGAGAAGGCGACCTTCCTCCGTCAGCGCAAACCCCGCAGGGCCTCGCCGACAGAGTTTCTTGCCGAGATTCTTCTCGAGTCGCTGCAGGGCCAGGCTGATGGTCGATTGCTTGCGCCAGAGCGCATTCGCAGCCGATGAGACGCCGTTTGCCTCGACGATGCTATGGAAAATCTTCAAGAGATTCCAATCCAAGTCGACGCAAAACTTCTGACTGACCTTCATCGCATCTCCAGCGCACTGTCAAAGCGCGTTTTCGTCAATCGAATAATTATCTTACTCGTCCCTGCACGGCTCGCAATCATGTGCTGCGATGGTGCGTTGCAGCATTTTTACGGACGGGACATGCATTGACGATCTTAATGTATTGCATCAGCGGCTGGGACTTCAGGGCCAGAGAGTTGTGACTATCATCGGGCGCGGACCGTCGAACCGCGATCGCCCCATCGAGGCCGATTGCCCCGCGATTTCGAGGCGCTGCTCGTGCTGCAAGACAACGACAACTTCACACGCAATCTCGACTGGAATTTGCTCAAGGTCTTCAACGAGATCGTGCGGGCGCGCGGCATCACCCGTGCGGCCAGCGCGGTTTCGCGCAAGCAGCCGGCGCTCAGTCTCGCATTGCGCCGCCTCGAAGTGCGCATGAGCACCCTGCTTTGCAAAAGGGGCGCGGGCGGATTCGAGCTCACCAACGAGGGCGCGGCCGTCGCCGAAGCCTGCGGACAGGTGATGGAAATCGTTCGCGAGCTGCCGAACATCGTCGCGGAGGCGTCCGGCCAGGCGCGCGGCAAGCTGCGGATGAACCTGATCAGCAATCTGATCTGTCCGACCTTGGACGACGCGATTGCGGCCTTCCATCACAAGTTCCCGCGGGTCGAGTTCATCGTATCCGTGGTGCCGTGGGCGCAGGTGGTCAATGCTCTGTTGCGCGACGAAATCGACATCGGCATCGGACCCTCGCGCCGGCGCCGTTCGGAATTGACCTACCAACTTCTCTTCACCGAGGTGCACCGGCCCTATTGCGGACCCACGCATCCGTTGTTCGGCAAGCACGTAGACGACCCGCGCGATCTTCGTGACGAAGGCTTCGTGCTTACGGGGGCCGACGAACCGGACGAACTGACGGACTTCCGCGTCAGGTATTCGTTGGGCACGCGCGTCGCGGGTCTGACCGAGCACCTCGAGGAGGCGCGGCGTCTGACGATGCTGGGCGTGGGCCTCTGCTTCCTCCCGGACGGCTACGCGGCTCCGGACGTCGCGGCGCGCCGCCTCTGGCCGCTTCTTCCTGTCGATGGAGCGCCGCAGATGGACGTCTTCATGATCGAAAATCCCAACGCTTCGCGGCGCCGGGCCGGTCTCGGTTTTCGTGAAGAGCTGCTCAAGAGATCCTGGTCAACGCCCGTCAGCCGATGTCTCGTCGAATGATTGTCCAAGACTTGCAGGTCTGTCGTGCCGGAGAGCGACCTCGTGCGCGCACCGGCGGCCACGCGCGGCGCCGCATTAATGGCGTCAATGTTTTAAATTCGTTTTTTGGGCGTTGATGCGACATTTCGTTCCCATATCCTTCAATCTAGATGGCGAAAAAAAAGACCATCAATTCGGGATGGAAAACGGAAAATAGGAGGGCGACCAAGAGATGCAAAATTTTGAGCCGCAAGCGCTCGAACGGGAAGGTGCGCTGGTCTCGAAACGACCGGAGATGCAAGGCGCTCCGTTCGAGATTCCGAGAGAGCGATTTCTCGAGCTCAGACTACAGCCGTCTGCAAGCAAAACCCTGCTCCTGGGCGTGCTGGGCGGCCTTTTGTTCCTCGGCGTGTGGGAGGCGGCGCACTATGCGACGCCGGAGCACTCGCGCAAGTTCATGCCCCCCGTCAGCGATGTGTTGGGGGCGCTTTACACGCTCTTTGCCGAGCGCAACTTCCTCCACGACGTGTTGGTCAGTTGCTACCGCGTTTTCGCAAGCTTTACCATGGCGTCGCTGATTGCGGTTCCGCTCGGCATCGCGATGGGCTGCTTCGGCAACCTGAAGGCGCTGCTCAATCCCATCCTTTCCGGATGGCGTTATCTGCCGGCAGCTTCGTTCATTCCGCTGCTGCTGGTCTGGTTCGGCCCTACGGACTCGGCGAAAATCGCATTGCTGTTCATCGGCGTGATGTTCTTCCTGGTCACACTCGTTCTCGATAACACGCTCGCTGTTCCCAAGGAGTTCGTCGAGGCATCGCTCACCATGGGCGGATCGCGC
>JAFKKW010000137.1:0-5829 GCA_017304275.1 Hyphomicrobiales bacterium
AGCGCGGCAGCGGTCCTGCTTGCCGCCGGTCCTGGGGGAGCATCAAGCGACCCGTATCGGCGTCCTCGGGTCGCTTTGTGAGGGGAATTCATGGCGGTCGGTGTCGAGGATGCACCTGCAGTGCAGGGTGGTTTTGTGCGCCCTGTGACCCTCGGTTGGTTCCTGAAACGCTCCCTGATCGGCATTGCGATCCTGCTCATTGCCATGGGTGGCCTCGCTTGGCTGACCTACGCCTCGATCGATCCTGCGCTCGACGGCGAAACGGCCCCGCAGTCCGCCAAGGCCGTGCACACGGCTCCCGCCCGCATCTGAGACCCCGTTGCGCCGTCCCCTCCGCGTGACATAGCATTCCACACGCCGCCCTCCGTATGCCCCGGGGCGATCAGGGATCGTGCAGATGTCCGCCAACGACCTCATCCTTCTCATCCTCGTCGCAGCAGGTGCCTTCTATGCCGGCTATCAGGTTGGACGCCTGAAGGCGCTGGCCGAGGTAGGCACGCGCCATCCG
This sequence comes from Hyphomicrobiales bacterium, assembly GCA_017304275.1. Lineage (GTDB taxonomy): Bacteria > Pseudomonadota > Alphaproteobacteria > Rhizobiales > Hyphomicrobiaceae > Hyphomicrobium_C. The sequence goes on from JAFKKW010000137.1 coordinate 509, forward strand.
GATGACACCGACCAGCCGCTGCCGGGACCGCTCGATGGCCCCCTCGCGGAGCCCACCGCACCGCCCTCCCGTCCCAGGGGCGCCCCGCCGCCCGTGTCGGCCGGCAACAACGGCACGTGGGCAGATGCGGGCGGTGCCTCGTCCGGACGCGCGCCACCCCGCCGCTCGAGCAAACCGCCGCCTGCGGCGGCTGGCCTCATGGGTACGGGGGAAGCGGAGAATTCGGGCCGGAGACAAAAATAAAACCTAATTGAACGGCCAGCGTGTCAACGGCGTTTTCCCGCGTGTTCATTTCGCACGTGCCATAGGCTTCTCCTCCATGCGCCTCATCATGCTGGCCCGCAATCCGGGCCTCTACTCGCACAAGCGCCTCGTCGAGGCGGCCGCGCAGCGTGGACACTCGCTCGATGTGGTCAACACGCTGCACGTTCACATGAACATCACCTCGAACAAGCCGGTGCTGCGCTACGGCGGCAAGGCGCTGCCACTCTACGACGCCGTGATCCCGCGCATCGGCGCGTCGGTGACGCATTACGGGCTCGCCGTGCTGCGGCAGTTCGAGATGCAGGGCGTCTTTCCGCTCAACGAGAGCGTCGCCATCGGCCGTTCGCGCGACAAGCTCAGGGCGTTGCAGCTTCTGGCGCGGGCCGGCATCGGCCTTCCCGTCACGGCGTTCGCGCACGGGCCGCGCAAGGCCGAGGACGTCATCCGCGAGGTCGGCGGCGCCCCGGTCGTCATCAAGCTGCTCGAGGGCACACAGGGCATGGGCGTGATCCTGGCCGAGACGGACGCTTCGGCAAAGTCGATCATCGAGGCGTTCAGCGCCGCCAACGTCAACATCCTGGTGCAGGAGTACATCCAGGAGGCGGAGGGCAGCGACGTGCGCGCGCTGGTGGTCGGGGACCGCGTGGTCGGGGCGATGCGGCGCGTCGGCAAGACCGGCGAGTTCCGCTCCAACTTGCACCGCGGCGGCACCGCGGAGGACGCGCACATCACCGCCGAGGAGGAGAGCACGGCGGTCAGGGCTGCCTCGGTGCTCGGCCTCAACGTGGCGGGCGTCGACCTGCTGCGCTCGCAGCGCGGACCGATGGTGATCGAGGTCAATTCCTCACCGGGGCTTAACGGTATCGAGCGCGCCACCAACGCCGACCTGGCGGGCGAGATCATTGCCTTTATCGAAACGGCCGCCACCCACGGCCAGACGGCCACCAAAGGCGCGAAGGGCTGACCCGTCCCCCCTTGTAAAGGCCAGCCTATCCACGGGGTTGCACGGCGCACTCGGGTCGAGTGCTTGATCGGCCGCGTCGACTGCGACTATCCTCGTTTCCCGCCAGCGCGTTATGCTGCCGGGAGGCTCGCCCGAGGTCGTATCTTTGCCTTGATCTCCGCGATGTTGAAACCCGGAGTGCCGCGCGGACCTTACTGATGAGGCTTGCGATCCCGGCGGCGAGGTTGGTTCACGGATGACGGAACAGCAGAAGCATTTTCCGGAATTCTACGTCACCACGCCGCAGCCGTGCCCTTACCTGCCGGGCAAGCTCGAACGCAAGCTGTTCACCCACCTCACGCACGACAAGCCGCTGACGCTGATCGACAACCTGCTCAAGGGCGGGTTCCGCCGCAGCCAGAACATCGCCTACATGCCCTACTGCGAGGGCTGCCATGCGTGCGTCTCGGTGCGCATCCTGGCCGACGAGTTCAAACCCGGGCGCACCATGCGGCGCACGCTCGAGCGCAACCGCGACCTCACAGCACGGCGCGTCTCGGCCATTCCCACCTCGGAGCAGTACAGCCTTTTCCGCAGCTACATCGACGCGCGCCACTCGGACGGCGGCATGGCCGACATGAGCGTGCTCGACTATGCGATGATGGTCGAGGACAGCGTGGTGCGCACCTTCCTCACCGAGTACCGCGCGCGCCCCGAGAACCCGCTCGAAGAGCACGTCGAGACATGGCCGCTCGCGGGTGTCGCGCTCTGCGACCGGCTCTCGGACGGCATCTCGATGGTGTACAGCTTCTACGAGCCGCTCGAAGAGGACCGGAGCCTCGGCACCTACATGATCCTCGAGCACATCGATTACGCGCTCCGGCTCGGGTTGCCCTATCTCTATCTCGGCTACTGGATCGAGGGCTCGCGCAAGATGAGCTACAAGACGCGCTATCAGCCCCAGGAGCACCTCGGACCCGACGGCTGGACGCGAGTGGAGAAGGCGTAGGCTAACAGTAAGTCTCTTCGTTATTCCGCCAAGCGACGAGCAGCGACATGCCGCGCGGGAATCCAGAGCAAGACCGCTAGGACCTAGCGTCAACCCGACGCGAGTCTACTCCAACAACGAAGTTGTCTGCTTTGGGCCAAAACCGGACTAGGGCGAGGCGTTGCTGATGTCCGCTCGTGAACTGATACCAGACGTTAATGCTTTCGGCAGGGCACCGCATTGACCCTGGCCGGCGTTTCGCACTAGCCTGCATCATGGCTCGTGGAACGATGCTCAAAGTACGGCGACTTATTGGGATACTCGCAGCGCTTAGCGTTGCGGTAATGCCTGCCGTCGCTTTTGCGGCCGCGCCCAACCATGCTCCGCCCTCACTTCAACACGTATCCAGCCACGCCGGCATGCCTGACTGCCATGGCATGAAGGCCGGCCAGAGCGCGCCCGTCGTGCACGAGAAAGATAACTGCTTTAAATGCAAGACCGGGGTCTGCACTCCGGACGCATGCCAGGCTAAGTGCTCCAGCGTTGTCGGTGATCTGCCGCGCGAATCCAAGCTCGCGCTCCCCGCTCCGGGGCAGCTGCTGTTTGCCGCGTCAGCGCAGTTTGACGTGACCCACCTCCGACCTCCTTTGCCTCCGCCTCGAGTCTAAGTGCGATCGATATGCGTCTGACGCAGGCCCCCGGCCTTGTGCGCAGACCTGTTCACGCGCCCTTCCAGGCGCTCGCATTCATCATTCGAGGAAGGCTGATCACCATGATCGGAATGTATTCTCGCATCGCAGCCCTTGCCGGGCTCGCGGTCTTCAACACGCATGCCGCATTCGCCGGAGCCGACGACTACGAATTCCAGCCCGTGAGCGCCGAAATCAAGAACGGCGTGGGGGCGGAGCTGAGCATTCGTCTCGTCGACAAACGGACTGGCAAGACTGTGCCTGGCGCCATCATCTTCCGCACGCAGCTCGACATGTCGCCCGATGGCATGGGGGAGATGCTGGCCAAGCACGAAGCTCTGCCGCCCGGCGAGCCGGGCATCTACCGCTACAAGGCCGACATCACGATGGCGGGAGGCTGGGCCTTCAAGCTTCAAGCCAAGGTGCCAGGCGAGCCCGAGACCGTTGAAGGCAGCGTCGCTTTCACGGCCAAGGACTGAGGAGCGTGTCCATGAACAGATCGCTCCTGGCGGGGGCGGCGATCGTCGCCGTCCTCGCAAGTGCCGCTGCTGGCTATCTTGCTGGCACTGGTGAATGGCCGAGCGTCACAACGGCGTCCCATCCGCCTGCATCGCTCACCAAGACCGACCGCACGGTGCTGTACTGGAAGCATCCCGACGGGAGGGCCGAGTATTCTCCGACGGCTACCAAAACAGCCGACGGGCGAAATTTCCTGCCCGTCTATGACCATGAGGAGAAGGGATTTGCTGGTGAGCCAGAACCTCCGCAGCACGCCCAATCCGATCGCAAGCCGCTCTACTACCGCAATCCCATGGGCCTGCCTGATACCTCTCCGGTGCCCAAGAAGGACTGGATGGGAATGGACTACATCCCGGTCTACGAGGAAGAGGATGACGACGGCACGACCGTCAAGGTGAGCCTCGACAAGATTCAACGATCCGGAGTGCGCACCGAGGAAGCGCGCATGGTCGCGCTGGTAAAACCCGTACGCGCGCCTGGCATCGCAAAGCCCGACGAGCGGACGCTGCGTGTGATTTCACTCAGGGCCGATGCCTTTATCGAAGCGCTCTACGTCAACGAGACCGGTCAGCACGTTAAGGCAGGCGAGCCGCTGTTCCGGGTCTACAGCCCGGACTTCCTGCGTGCGCTGGTAGAGGAGAAGATGAGCGCCATTGCCGGAGTAATTAGCGCCGAGCAAAAGCTGAAGATCCTCGAAATCCCCCCGGGCATCGTTGCAGAAGCGAAGCGCAGTAAAGAGATCGCATCGTCGTTCGATTATCCCTCGCCGGCCTCCGGCACCGTGATGCAGAAAATGGTCGTCGAGGGCATGATGATGCGGATGGGCGAGCCCCTTTACCGTCTCGTCGATCTTTCCAGCATCTGGGTCATCGCCAGCGTTGCCGAGCAGGATCTGGCCGCCATCAGGGTAGGCGACCCGGCCAAAGTGCGCTTCAAAGCGTTCCCCGGAGAGACCTTCGACGGCAAGGTCACGTTCATTCTACATGAACTTGAGAATGCGACTCGGACCGCCTCGGTGCGGATCGAGGTCAAGAACCCCGACCATCGTATCAAGCACGAGATGTACGCCGATGTGGAGATCGACGCCGGAGCGGGAGAGACACCTCGTCTTGCGGTGTCGGAGCAGGCGGTCATCGACAGCGGCAACCGGCAGGTCGTGCTCGTCGCACGCGGGGAAGGCCGATTTGAGCCACGCGCCGTACAGCTTGGTCAGCGCGGCGACGGCATGATTGAGATCATGGACGGCCTTAAGGCAGGCGAGAACGTCGTCGTTTCGGCCAATTTTCTCATTGATGCCGAAAGCAATCTAAAGGCCGCGTTGGCGGCATTTACCGCCGACTCTCCACAGCCAATGCCCGGCGCAGGCAAGGAGCCGGCACGATGATCACCCGCTTCATCCGCTGGTCGGCAACCAATCTGGTGCTGGTCTTAATCGTCACGGTGTTCGTCGTCGGCGCGGGTATCTATGCGGTGAGGCATGTGCCGCTCGATGCCATCCCGGATCTCTCTGACACGCAGGTCATCGTCTACACCGAATATTCCGGACAAGCGCCGCAGGTCATTGAGGATCAAGTCACGTTTCCTCTATCGACTGCCATGCTGTCGGTGCCGAAGTCGCGGGTCGTGCGCGGCTTCTCCTTCTTCGGCGTCTCGTTCGTCTACGTCATCTTCCAGGATGGCACCGACATCTATTGGGCTCGATCGCGCGTCCTGGAATACCTATCAGCCGCCGCACGCAATCTCCCGGTTGGCGTGACGCCAACCATCGGGCCCGACGCGACAGGCGTCGGTTGGGTTTACCAGTACGTCGTCATGGCCGCCAAACGATCGCTCGCCGAGCTGCGTTCGACGCAGGACTGGCAGGTTCGCTTTGCCGTCGCCAAGGCAGAGGGCGTTGCCGAGGTCGCCAGCGTGGGCG
>JAFKKW010000137.1:5886-8615 GCA_017304275.1 Hyphomicrobiales bacterium
CGTCGAGCTCAGCGAGTTCGAGTTCATGGTTCGCGGCCGGGGCTACCTTCGTGGCGTCGCGGATCTGGAGGCAATTGGCCTCATGGCGGAGAACGGCACGCCTGTCCTTCTGCGCGATGTGGCCCGCGTTGAACTCACCCCCGACGAACGGCGTGGCGTCACCGAGTTGAACGGTGAGGGCGAAGTGGTTTCGGGCATTGCCGTCCAGCGCTACGGGCAGAACGCCTTATCGGTGATTGAAAACGTCAAGTCCAAGCTTGCTGAGATCAAGAACAGCCTGCCTTCTGGCACCGAGATCGTACCGGTTTATGATCGGTCGGATCTGATCCACCGTGCAATAGCCACGCTCAAGACCACGCTCGTCGAGGAAAGCCTAATCGTGGCGCTCGTCTGTATGGTTTTTCTGCTGCACGCCCGCAGTGCACTGGTCGCCATCATCACTCTGCCGCTCGGTATCCTAATTGCCTACATCTGCATGTACGCGCTCGGGCTGTCGTCAAACATCATGAGCCTCGGGGGCATCGCCATCGCGATCGGGGCCATGGTCGATGCGGCCATCGTCATGATAGAGAATGCACACAAGCATCTTGAGCGCGCGCCCGCCGGAAAGCCGAGGACCGAGATCCTGATCGAAGCTGCCAGCGAGGTCGGCCCGGCGCTTTTCTTCTCGCTCCTGATCATCACCGTGTCGTTCCTTCCCATTTTCGCGCTTGAGGCGCAGGAAGGCCGCCTTTTTCATCCACTCGCGTTCACCAAGACCTTCGCCATGGCCGCCGCAGCGCTGCTGTCGGTGACGGTCGTGCCAGCTTTGATGATCCTGTTCGTGCGCGGTCGCATTGTGCCGGAGCACAAGAACCCGGTGAACCGCTTCCTGATCTGGATATACCGCCCAATCATCGACGCGGTGCTCAAGGCCAAGGGGCTGACCATGGCCCTTGCCTTCGTGGTTCTTGCAGCCAGTGTCTGGCCCGCAAGCAAGCTCGGCTCCGAGTTCATGCCGAACCTCAACGAGGGCACGCTGCTGTACATGCCGACGACTCTGCCAGGGCTCTCCATCACCAAGGCGGCCGAGCTGCTGCAGACTCAGAACAAGATCATCAAGTCGTTTCCGGAGGTGGAAAGCGTCTGGGGCAAGGCCGGGCGAGCCGCAACGGCAACCGACCCCGCGCCGACGGAAATGTTCGAGACCGTCATCAATCTGAAATCGGAAACCGAGTGGCGCCCCGGCATGACGCTGGACTCCCTTATCAACGAGATGGACAAGGCTCTGCAGTTCCCCGGCGTCTCCAACGCCTGGACGATGCCTATCAAGGCCCGCATCGATATGCTGGCCACCGGCATCCGCACGCCCGTCGGTGTTAAGGTAATCGGCCCGGACTTGCATGTCATCGACGGGCTTGCGCGTGAGATCGAACGCGCGATCAAGTCCGTACCCGGGACGGCCAGCGCCTTCGCCGAGCGGATCATCGGCGGCTACTATCTTGAGATCGAGCCTGACCGGCAGCAACTGGCCCGTTACGGTCTTATGCTTGGCGACGTGCAGCAGGTGATCGCATCGGCTATGGGCGCAGAAACCGTGACCACCACCGTGGAAGGCCGCGAACGTTATGCGGTCAACCTCAGATATCCACGCGACATGCGCTCAGATCCTGAGGCCATCGCCCGCGAGGTGCTGGTGCCGTTGGCCACCGGAGCTTCGGTCCCGCTTGGCGAGATAGCCACGATCAAGCGAACGCGCGGGCCAGCCTCTATCCGGACGGAGAACGCCCAACTCGCCGCCTACATCTTTGTCGATGCCCGCGATCGTGACCTCGGCAGCTACGTCGCTGATGCGCGCCGCGCCGTGGCCGATACGGTCAAATTCCCGACGGGCTACTACGCCGTGTGGAGCGGCCAATTCGAATACTACGAGCGGGCGAAGCAGCGGCTGGCAATCGTGGTTCCGCTGACCTTGCTCATCATTCTTCTGCTGCTCTATCTCAACTTTCGGCGCATGACCGAGACGCTGATCGTGATGCTCTCGCTTCCATTCGCGCTCGTCGGCGGGCTGTGGCTCATGTGGTGGATGGGCTTCAACCTCTCGGTCGCCGTCGCGGTCGGCTTTATCGCGCTCGCGGGCGTCGCGGCAGAGACCGGCGTCATCATGCTGATCTACCTGGACCACGCACTCACTGACCGGCAGAAACTCGCCGAGCGTGAGGGAAGACCGTTCACACGCGACGATCTTCATGCCGCCATCATGGAAGGTGCAGTCGAGCGCGTCCGTCCGAAGATGATGACAGTGATCGCCATCATGGCCGGTCTCCTGCCGATCCTGTGGAGCCACGGGACCGGGTCGGAGGTCATGCAGCGCATCGCCGTGCCGATGGTGGGCGGAATGGTTTCCTCCGCCATTCTGACGCTCGTCGTTATCCCCGCCGTCTACGCGGTAGTGAAGGGGAGGAGCGACTCGGTCTCTGCATATCCGATGATTTTCGCGCAAAGCTGAGCCATATGTCCGCTTCCGATCTGAGCGGACGCAACGTGTTCCGAGCGGCTAGTCAGCTAAGGGTCAGGAGCGGAAGGAAGGGGCGCTTGCAGTCCCCAACGAGCGGAGCGCTGGACGAGCACTCCGAGGACGGCGGCGGCGATGTGAGAGACGTTCCGCGCAGGATCGCTACTTCGCGATCTCGCCGTTGAGCTTGTCGAACATGTAGGTCCATTTCGCGGTCTGGGTGTCGATCAGGACC
>JAFKKW010000138.1 GCA_017304275.1 Hyphomicrobiales bacterium
GCGTAGAGGCTCGAGGCGTTGACCGGCAGCGTGCCCGCAAGGTTGAGGGGCCCCACGATCTTGACGCCGGATACCTCGACCGTCTGCCCGGGCACCGTTCCCTCGACGTTGCCGCCGCGCTCGGCGGCGAGATCGACGATCACCGATCCCGGCTTCATCGCGGCCAGCATGGCCGATGAGATGAGCTTCGGCGCCGGACGACCGGGAATGAGCGCCGTCGTGATGACGATGTCCTGGATCTTGATGTGGTTTGCGACCAGTTCGGCCTGCTTGGCCTGATATTCTGGCGACATCGGCTTCGCGTAGCCCGCCGCCGTCTGCGCCTGCTTGAACTCGTCGTCCTCGACGGCGACGAACTTGGCGCCCAGCGACTGCACCTGCTCCTTCGTGGCCGGGCGCACGTCGGTCGCCGACACGACGGCACCAAGACGGCGCGCGGTGGCGATGGCCTGCAGACCGGCGACGCCGACGCCCATGATGAAGGCCTTGGCGGCGGGCACCGTACCGGCCGCCGTCATCATCATCGGCAGCGCCTGCCCGAACAGCGAGGCGGCATCGACCACGGCCTTGTAGCCCGCGAGGTTCGCCTGGCTGGACAGCACGTCCATCGACTGCGCGCGGCTGATGCGCGGCATGAATTCCATGGAGAACAGGCTGGCGCCCGTTCCGGCCAAAGGCTCGATGGCGGCTTTGTCGTAGGGATCGAGGATCGCGGCGACGATCGCGCCGGGTTTCAGTTGCTTGATCTCGTCCGCGGACGGGCGGCGCACCTTGAGCAGGATGTCCGCGCCCGCGAGCGCCTCAGCAGCCGATGCGGCAATCTCCGCGCCCGCAGCCTTGAGCGCATCGTCGGAGAAACGCGAGCGCGCCCCCGCGCCGGACTGGACGCGCACCTTGGCGCCAAGCGCCGTGAGCTTCTTCACCGTCTCCGCCGAGACGGCGACGCGTGGCTCATCCGGCCCCTCGGCCGTCACAGCTATCGTAACCATCGACCCATCCGTTGACACGCTCCCAAGAGATCAGCCGTAGCAGCCCGGTAGTCCGTCCCCCGCGAGGGAGGCCGGTAGTCCGAAAACGGCGAACGGCGCCAGAGATCACGATGTCAGCGCCAGCCGAAATCCGGAAACGCAGGTGTGGGGAGAAGGCTTAGACGAGGAAGTACGCCATGCCGGCAAGCAGCACGACCAGGAAGATGATTCCAACCTTGGCCAAGGAGAGGAACTGCGCATACGTGCGGTTGTGCTCGGCGTAGTCCATGGCCGGATGACCGCCCGAAGTGTCGACCCCCATCGTAATCCTCCCGTAGGTCTTGTGTTTCGTAGTCTAGTGCTTGGTAACCCAAGCTTTGCGGACCTTCAAGCCCGCCGCTGCGCATCTTTGGTACCAATGGACATCCGAGAGCCCAATTCTGGGCTCAATCGGGTGCGAGTACCCGCTCGAACCTGCACCAAAGGCCGGCGGTGCATGTCCCGACGCCGGGAACCATGCCAGGAGCGACCCATGCCCAAACCCGCGTTCCGAGCGCACAAGAGCGGGCTGCGGACCATCTTTGCCTCCGTTCTGCTCGCATCCCTCGCGGCGAATCCCGTCGTCGCCCTCGACGAGCCGCCGGATGAGATGCCGGCCCTCAAGGCCTGCGAGAAGCGCCTTTGCACCATGGTTCTCGATAAGGAGCCGACGGGCAGCGATCTCCAATGCGACGTGCAGAAGACCTGGGCCAAGTCCTCGCTCGAAGGCGGCAAGGACAAGGGCGTCTCGTGGGGCTTCGGCGACGCGCGCTGCTCGGTCGATCTCAAGCTCGAGCGCAAGGACATCGTCGCGGCGCTGACCAAGCCGAAGCACACCGTCCGCATCCCGGCCCATGAGGTGAACTGCATTCTCGAGCGCGAGGGCGAGATCAAGCCCGTGAAGGCGAAGCTTGCCCCCAAGCTCACCTTCAAGGACGGCAAGGCCGACAAGGTCTGGATCAACCTTGAAAGCATCGACGGCCCAGACGACGTCAAGTCGACGATCTGGACCGCAGCCAAGCTCGAGGACAATCTCGGCATCTTCCACCGGCCGATGATCAAGTCGATCAACAAGTTCCTGTACCGCCAGTGCGCGAAGCGCTACGGCCCCGATGGCGAGGAGGCCACGGCGGAAAAAGAAAAGAAGGACAAGACCAAGGTCGCGTCCGAGAAGCGCGCAAAGCCCGACAAGACTGCGGACCCGCCACCAAAAGCCAAAGCCGCCACCACCGGCCCCTGAGCCGCGATCAAAGCAGCCCGCTCACGTTTGGAAACTTGCGTAGGCCCCGGCCTTCGCCGGGGTGACGTTGAATGCGTGGCAACCGATCAGCCACAATAAACGTCATGCTGGCGTCATGGCGGAGCCATGCTTCGCATGGACGGCCGGCACCCACGCAAGCTTCGGCAAACACGACGTCCGGTGGGAAGCGAATACGCTCAGCCCGGCAGCGGAAAGAACGCGCCGTCGCTCCAGATGCCGGGCGTCCCCTCCGCGCCATCGACCGCAAGCGCGACCAGGTCGTAGACCAGCGCCCGCGTTACGAGCGCCTCGAGCCTCCCGCGCACATGCACGTACGGCTTGAGCCCGCCGCCCGGATCGGCTTCGACGAATCGCAGCGGATGCTCCGGACCGCATCGCACCACGTCGTCGACGTTGGTGCGGAACAAGAGCGCCTGCGCGCCCCCCGCCCCGACCGTCTGCAACTCGACAGCCAGAAACGGCGCATCCTCGACCGCCACGTCCACCTTCTCCGCGGGCGTCACGAGATAAGTGCGCCCGTCTGCGTCGCGCCGGAGGACCCGCGCGAACAGCTTGACCATCGCCGGTCGCTGGATGGGGCTGCCCCGGTAGTGCCAGCGCCCATCCCGCGAGATGGCAAGTCCGATGTCCCCGCAATAGGGCGGATCCCAGCGCTCGACCGGCGCCGGACCCGGACCCGGCCCTTCGGCGTTCTTCAGAAGGTCTTCGAGTCGCTCCATGCCGGAAATCACACCCTTGATCGGAAAACGGACGCCATGGGCGGCCGGTGCACCCAAGCAAACCCGCAAGCAGCAATCGGCATCGCGCCGCCCGCCTCCGGAACATTGCCCCACCGGCGCCCGTTTTCCAGGTGAATTGTCTTCCGCGATAACGGAAGAGCTCTGCAAAAAGAGGCTTTCCGGCGCGACTTACCGAGGTTTAACTTGACCGTAGACCTGTCCAGCCGGTCACATCCTGAGGATGTGCGCAGGAGGACCCTCCGAGCGCGCGAATCCAGGAAAATCGGGAGAACCGGCCACCCCATGAGCACCGTGATCCAGACCGAAGAAGCGATCGTCCCACGGCTCGAAGCGGCGGCGGAGCGCATGAAGCGCGCGCACAAGGCGGCCGCATCTGTGATCTTCGGCCAGGACGTCGTCATCGAGCGGACGCTGATCACGATCCTGTCAGGCGGCCATGCGCTGCTGATCGGCGTCCCCGGCCTCGCCAAGACGCTGCTCGTCGAGACGCTGGGTCGTGTGCTCGGCCTCGAAGCCAAGCGCATCCAGTTCACGCCCGACCTCATGCCGTCCGACATCATCGGTTCCGAGGTGCTCGAGGAGGCGCCCGGCCAGCGCCGCTCGTTCCGCTTCATCAAGGGCCCAATCTTCACCCAGCTCCTGATGGCGGACGAGATCAACCGCGCCTCGCCTAAGACGCAGTCCGCCCTCCTGCAAGCCATGCAGGAGCACCACGTCACGGTCGCCGGCACCCGTCACGACGTGCCCCAGCCGTTCCACGTGCTCGCGACCCAGAACCCGTTGGAGCAGGAGGGCACCTACCCGCTGCCCGAAGCGCAGCTCGACCGCTTCCTGCTCGAGATCGACGTCACCTACCCGGACCTCGCCGCCGAGCGGCGCATGCTCTACGCCACCACCGGCACCGACGAGCGCGTCATCGAAAGCGTGCTGACGTCGACGGAGCTGTTGTCGATCCAGCGCCTCGTGCGCCAGATCCCCGTGCCCGACAAGGTTGTGGAGGCCATTCTGCGCCTCGTGCGCTCCGCGCGCCCCGGCACCGGAGCCAATGCCGACACCGACCGCTTCGTCGCCTGGGGCCCCGGTCCCCGCGCCAGCCAGGCACTGACGCTCGCGGTCCGCGCCAAGGCATTGGTCGACGGCCGGCTCGCCCCCTCGATCGACGACGTCGTCGAGCTTGCCGAGCCGGTCCTCAAGCACCGCATGGCGCTCTCCTTCGCCGCCCGCGCCGAGGGCATGGAACTCGGACCGCTGATCGCCCGTCTCGCCCACGCGGCGGAGTGACCGGCATGGCGGCACCCCGCGGCCACGTCCCGGGACAATCCGGCCACGGCGGCGACTCGCGCGTGTTCGGGCTCGAGCGCGACGCCCACGCGTTGGCCGAAAAGCTGCCCGATCTCCTGATCGAGGCCGACCGCATCGCGCAGACCGTGGCTCATGGCATTCACGGCCGCCGCCGCGCCGGCCCGGGCGAGACATTCTGGCAGTTCCGCACCTACGAATCCGCGGACTCCGCGCAACTCATCGACTGGCGCCGCTCCGCAAGCTCCGATCACCTCTACGTGCGCGAACGCGAATGGGAGGCTGCCCATACCATCTGGCTCTGGCCCGATCTGTCGGCGTCGATGCAGTTCCAAAGCCACCTGTCGACCGCCACCAAGCGCGACCGCGTGCTCGTGCTGACGCTCGCCGCAGCCGAGTTGCTGGTACGCGGCGGCGAACGCGTGGGCCTGCTCGGGCTGACGCTGCCGACCAGCAGCCGGCGCGCCTCGACGCGGCTCGCGGAAGCGATCGCCACCCACGCCACCGCCCCGCAACTCGCTTCAGGCAAACCGTCCCCGGCGCGCATCAGCCGCTTCTCCGGCGTGATCCTGTTCAGTGATTTCCTCGATCCCATCGACGAGGTGCGCGAGAGCATCGAGACCCTTGCCGCGGGCGGCGCCACCGGCCACCTCGTCCAGGTGCTGGACCCGGCCGAGGAGACGCTGCCCTACGAGGGTCGCACCGAGTTCCTCGCCTCCGAAGGCGGCGAGACCTGGATCGCCGACCGCGCGGAAAGCCTGCGCGCACGCTATCAGGCGCGCCTGAAGGCACATCGCGACGCGCTGCAGGACATCGCATTGCGGCTCGGCTGGTCGTTCATGGTGCATCACACCGATCGCCCGCCGACCGAGCCGCTGTTGACGCTCGTCATGCGGCTCGAAGGCCGCGAGCAGGGCTACCGTTGGCAGGTCTCGTCCGTCCCGGCGGCCGGCACCGACACCGGAGGCGCCCCGTGAGCATCGGCGCCCTCGCCTTCCTCAATCCGTGGCTGCTCGCAGGACTCGCAACCCTGCCGTTGATCTATTGGCTGCTGAAGACCGTCCCGCCGCGCCCGAAGCAGGTGGAGTTTCCGGCAACCCGGATTCTCGTCGGCCTCGAGAACGAGGAGAAGACACCCGCCAAGACGCCGTGGTGGCTACTGCTCGTGCGCCTGCTGGCAGCCGCGCTCGTCATCTTCGCGCTCTCCGAGCCGGTGCTGAACCCGGCCCGCGACCGCGTCATGACCGGCACCGGCCCGGTCGTCGTCGTGATCGACAACGGCTGGTCGGCAGCCGGAGGTTGGGCCCGCCGCACGGCGCTTGCCGCAGAGATCCTCGCCGAGGCGCAGCGCCAGAACCGCCCCGCCATCGTCGCCGAGACGGCGCCCGCATCGAAATCCAGGACGCTGAGCCTCGAAGCGCCGAGCGACGCCAAATCGACGCTCGCCGCCATCGAGCCGCAGCCCTTCAATCCCGACCGCAAGGGCACGCTCGCCACGCTGAACGCGACGCTTTCAGCAG
>JAFKKW010000139.1 GCA_017304275.1 Hyphomicrobiales bacterium
CCGCGGCGTCGCTCACCTGGAACCGCTGATCGCCACCGGGGAGCTCGCGAAGTACCGCGACCGGTCCGGCGCCGATCCGATGCTTTCGTTCCGCGCGGCGGCGAACCACATGGCCGGGATTCACGCCGATGCCGGCCCGGACGCGGTAACCCGGTACAAGGCGATCCGGGAGCAGGAGCGGGCCGTCTTCCGTCGGCTGATTCCGGTGCTCGCCGCCCGGGGGCGGGGGGAGGAGCGGCTGTTCGTCGGCATGGTGCTGCGCGATTTGCCGCCGGCCGAGCGGTTCGAGCAACTCGGGGCACTCATCGACGAACTGGCGGTCGGCCCGCGGGCCCGCAGCCGGGCGGTCGAATACGTCCGCGGCGGGTACACGGTCATCCGGGACGCGGACACCCCGGGGTTTAAGGCCCTCGTGGATCGACTGGCGAAGTCGCCAAACCCCGACCTCCGGGGGGCCGCCGATCTGCGGGCGGTGGCCGAGAGGGGCACGCGCTCGGCGAGTTGCACCTGACTCAGGCGGCCGTCTTCCAGCAGGGCCGTCAAAATGGCGCGATCCCGCGCGTCCAGGTCATGTTGCATTGCATATCTTCATTTATTTCTATTATTTTGCTGAATATCTGCGTTCGCCCCGCGGGCTTCAAGGAAAATTGCGAGGTTTCGACGCGTCTTTGCTGGTATGGTTTCGTCAGCTCAACACAGACCTTGCAGAGAGCGGTCCCATGCGCATCGGCGTTCCGACAGAGATCAAAAGCGACGAGTTCCGCGTCGGCCTCGTGCCCGGCTCCGTACGGGAGCTCGCGGCGCGGGGCCATGACGTCATCGTGCAATCCGGGGCGGGCGCCGGCATTTTCGCGGACGACGCGACCTACGAGAAGGCAGGCGCCAAAATCGTGCCCACGGCGGAAGCCGTGTTCGACGCGGCGGAGATGATCGTCAAGGTCAAGGAGCCGCAGGCGATCGAGTACAAGCGGCTCAAGCCGCATCAGATCCTGTTCACGTATCTGCACCTCGCGCCCGATCCGGACCAGGCGCGCGGGCTTCTCGCCTCGGGTGCGGCCGCGATCGCCTATGAGACGGTGACGGATGCGGCCGGCGGGCTACCGCTGCTTGCGCCCATGAGCGAGGTGGCGGGCAGGCTCTCGATCGAAGCGGCGGCCATTGCGCTGCGGCGCCCGGCGGGCGGGCGCGGCGTGCTGCTGGGCGGTGTTCCCGGCGTGAGGCCAGCGAAGGTGGCGGTACTCGGCGGCGGCGTGGTCGGCACGCATGCGGCGCGCATGGCGGCCGGGCTTGGCGCGAACGTGACGATCGTCGACAAGTCGCTGCCGCGGTTGCGCCAGCTCGACGAGCTGTTCCAGGGCCGCGTGGTAACGATGGCGTCGACGATGCATGCGATCGAGGATGCGGTGCTCGATGCCGACGTGGTGATCGGTGCGGTGCTCGTCGCGGGCGCGAGCGCGCCGAAGCTGGTGTCGCGGGCGATGCTCAAGTCGATGAAGAAGGGCGCCGTGCTGGTCGATGTGTCCATCGACCAGGGCGGGTGCTTCGAGACCTCGCGTCCGACGACGCATGCGCATCCGACGTTCGAGGTCGACGGCATCATCCACTATTGCGTCGCCAACATGCCGGGCGCGGTGCCGGTCACGAGCGCGCAGGCGCTCAACAACGCCACGCTGCCGTTCGTGCTCAAGCTCGCGGACAAGGGGCTTGCAGCTTTCGACCGCGATCCCCATCTGGCGGCAGGGCTCAACGTGCGCGACGGGCGCATCATGCACTCGGCGGTTGCGGCCTCGCTGGGGTTCGACCGGTTGGGCGGCGAGAAGGCACGGCCGGTCGCGGCCGCGTAAGGTTCGGCGACGGATTCGAGCGCCGTCGTACGTCATAGGTTCATGGACTCGGGCGCGTCCCTCCCCCCAACACCCGCGCGCCCGTTACAGGAGTGCTTCCGATCGGAGTTTCCGATCCACGCATTTGAGGAGGCACTCCCAGCAGCCGGCCCGTTCCCCCGCGGGCCGGCTCTTCTTTTTTGCGACGCGGCTGCTGCCTCCAAATCATCTTCACAGTCAGTGGCCGGCGAGCTTCGAGGCCATGACGGAGATCGTGCGCTGGTAGACCTGCGCGCGGTTCCAGTCGCGCAGGACGTCGTAGTTGGGCGTGCCGGGGTGCCAGGGCTGGCCGGCCTGCCAGCCGTGACCCTTGAGGAAGCTTGCCGTCGAGGCCAGGATGTCGGGGACGCTGCGGATCAGGTCCTTGCGGCCGTCACCGTCGAAGTCGACGGCGTATCTGACGTAAGGCGTCGGCAGAAACTGCGTCTGGCCGATCTCGCCGGCCCAGCCGCCGCGCAGCTCGTCGGGCCGCATGTGCGCCTCGTCAATGATGCGGAGCGCGTCCATGAGCTGGGCGGTGAAGAACGGTGACCGGCGGCAGCCGTAAGCGAGTGTCGACAGCGAGCGGCAGAACGAATACAGCGCGCGCGTGCGCGACCGATCAATGCCGTGCCGACGCGGCGGGCGTAGAACTGCTCGAATGAAAGCTTGAAGGATTTCTGATTGCGGTCGAAGCGGATGATGCGCGGATCGTAGGCGACGCCCGAAAGGCCGGCGCTGATCGCGCTCTGCGAAACGCCTTGTGCCGCTGCCTGCCGCTTGAAGCCGGACAGCCAGGCGTCGAAGCCGGCGCCAGTGTTGCCGCAGGAGGCCGCGTGTGCGGTCGTCGCAAGGACGCTGGCCGCGAGCGTGGCCGCAATAGCTGCACATCGCTGCGGCGGAAGCAGCTTCGTCATGATCACCTCGGTCTCTCGCAGTCTGGACGCGGCGGACCATAGCGATCGCCCGCGCCGGAGGAAAGTCGGGCTGAAGGGGTTTCGCGCGGCATTCTGCCCGCGTCCGGCGGCGATCAGGCCGCAAACTCGAGGCTGGCGCGGGTGCCGCGGGCGCTGCGCTCGTACTTGAAGTCGCCCTCCAGGCCGCGGGCCATGGCGGAGACGATGCGCGTGCCGAGCCCGGAGCCTTGCGCCGCGCCGGTGCCGTTCCAGCCGATTCCGTCATCCTCGACGATGAGCGACAGCTTGTGACCGCTTTTTCGCTGCAGGAAGATGCGGATGTTGCCGGTCTCGTCGTTAGGATAGGCGTATTTGAAGGCGTTGGTGACCAGCTCGGTGACGATGACGGCCAGCGAGATGGCGCGGTCGGTCGGCAGGCGAATGTCCGGATCGGACATGATGCTGATGGTCTTGCCGTGGTTTTCGGTTCCGAGAACGCCAAGCAGCTCCTCGCCGAGGTTCTTCAAGTAGGCGTCGAGCTCGACGACACGCACGTCGTGGGACGTGTACAGCCGGCGGTGAATGCCGGCGATGGCCAGGATGCGCGCCTTCATTTCGGTCAGCGCGGCTTTGGCGGCTTCATCCGCGACGGCGTTAGCCTGGAACGTGGCAAGGGACGCCACCAGCGCCAGCGAGTTGGCGACGCGGTGGTTGACCTCGGCGAGCAGAAGCTCGGCGCGTTCCTTGGCGGCGGCGATGGCGCGTTGCGTCTCCTCGCTCTCGCGCTGGTGCTTTCTCTGGAGGAGGGCCGCCTTGATGGCCTCGACTAGCAGCTCGCGGCGTCGATATCTTTCCAAACGTAGTCGACGGCGCCAGCTTTGAGCGCCGCCACGGCGACGCGCACGTCGTCCGAGCCCGTAACGTAGATGATCGGAGGGGCGTTCTTCTGCTTCAGGATCTCCGGAATGAGATCGAGGCCGGTCTCGGCGATCAGGTTGTGATCGAGCGCGACGACGTCGAATGCCCCGGTCGCCAACATCTCCAATCCGCGATGGCCGCTTTCGGCGTGGTGGACCACCATTCCCTCGGGGGCAAGCGCCCGCTTGAGGAGCCGCGCGAGCCCCGCGTCGTCATCGATGTACAGGACCTGCACCATCGGTATCGGCGAGCCTCAATCTGTCGTCGGAACCTGCATGACCGAGACGAACATGCCAAACTGGCGAATGGCGTTGGCGAAGCCTTCGTAGTTGACAGGTTTTGTGATGTAGACGTTGGCGCCGAGATCGTAGCAGCGCTGGATTTCCCGCTCGTCGTCGGTGGTGGTGAGAATGACGACGGGCGATCTCTTCAGATGCTGGTTCGACTTCAACTTCTCGAGGATTGCGACGCCGGTGGTGTCGGGCAGGTTGAGATCGAGAAGCACGAGGAGGGCGCGCCGTGCGTTGTTCACTCCCGTGCCGTCGGGGCCCAGCAGATATTCGAGCGCGGTGGTACCGTCGGCGAACGGGATGATCTCGTTGGTCACGCCCGCGCGGCGTATGTTGCGCTCGATGAGGCGCGCGTGGCCCTCGTCGTCTTCAATCATCACGATCGTCACGTGATCAGCCTTTGTCGTATCCGGCATTTCAGGTCTCCGCGGAGGTATCTTTCATACGGGTCTTCTTGGGAAGGTCGACCTCGAACGTGCTTCCCTCTCCCAGCTTCGAGGTCACGGTGACGTCGCCGCCCAGCCGGCGGGCAAGCGCCCGGACGTGGGCGAGGCCCACCCCTTCGCCGGGCCGGTTCTGGCTGCCGGCGCGGCGAAACAGCTCGAACACCCGCTCCATATCCTTTTCATCGATGCCGCGTCCATTGTCGGCGATCTTTATGCGGACGCGGCCGCCGGCTTCCTCGCCGGTGACGGTTATGCGCCCGGGGCGGTCCTGGGCGAGGTATTTCACGGCGTTGTCCAGGATGTTGCCGAAAATCTGTTCGAGCGCCAGCCGGTCCGCCACCACGCTCGGAAGATCGTCGGGAATTTCAATGGTGGCTCCGGCGCTATCGACCTGGTGCTGCAAAGTGGAAGCGGCTTGAGTCATAACGGCGTGAAGGTCGACACGCTCGCGTTTCAGCTCGCGGCGGCCTTCACGGGACAGCTTCAGAATGGCGCCGATCAAGCCGTCCATCTTCGACGTCGAGGCGCGAATGAAATGCAGCGCCTCGGGGATGTCCTGCTCCGCCGTGCGCTTGGCGGCTTCGGTCTGGTCCTGCGTCGGCTCCTCGGCGTCGAAATATGATTTGAGCGACGACGTTCCGACCTCGAGCTCGCTGGTGAAGCCCATGATGTTGACGAGCGGCGCGCGCAGGTCGTGACTCACGATGTATGCAAAGCGCTGGATCTCGTCGTTGGCGCGGGAGAGCGCGGTCGTCCGGTCCGCAACGCGCTCCTCAAGGGTCTCGTTGAGAGATTGCACTTCGTGGCGCGCTTCGACGAGGCTTCTGGTGTAGCTGGCGACGAAATAGAATGCGAGTGCCGAGAACACGCCAATGCTGAGGCCGCCGATGGTCGTGACCCAAGAGAGCCGACGCGCCGATGTTTCGAGGTGTCCGAGGTTGTCGCCGACGCGCTGGTTCATCACCTTGATGATCCGGTCGAGGACAACGCGGACCTCATCCATGGCTTTCTTACCCTGATCCGTCTGCACGAGCGATATCGCCTCATCCCGGTTGCCGCTGCGGTAGATTTCGATCGTCCGCGTGAGCTCTTGCATCTTGGCGGCAGCAAGCTCGTCGATTTTTTTCGCATCGCGGGAGATCTCGGGCGTTTCGCGTGCACGGCTGCGCAGGAGGCTGAGGCTCTCGGTGAGATGCGCCTTTGTCGCTTCGTACGGCTGAAGGTATTCATCCCGTCCGGTCAGCAGGTAGCCACGCTGCCCGGTTTCGGCGTCAATGAGGTCGGTCAGGATCATGCTCGCGGCAATGCGGACGTCGCGTCCGGTCTCGACCAGCTTCACGCTGTCGCGCGTTGCGTTCGCGAGCCAGAACGAGAACAGCATGATGGAGATGAGCACGAGTGTGCCGGCGGCCATCAGGCTCAACGTATTGCGGGCGAGATTTGAAGATAGAATCGACATCGACCGGATTGTTTGGCGTCGGAACGGGTGGAGCGGTCCCGGGCGTCCCCGACCCCGCTTTCGCGTGGCAACCGCCAGTCATCGGATTGATCGCGACCGGGTTAGTCATACACTAAAATGACCCGTTCGCACGGGTCACTCGTGAACAATTCGCGTATGGTTATTTTGTTCCGTAGACGCTCGGTGGGTCTCAGAACAACGATCGTGTTTCCCGGCTTTTGCGAGGCTTGCGGTCAGCTTATGCTGAAATTGAAATCGTGGCGCATGATCCTTGTGCTGAAAGACCGCGCCGTCAAGCGCCGCCCCTATGATCGCCACGACCAGCGACGCCGCGATCTCGCCGCATTCCCGGCTGGCAAGCGGCTCGAGCCCCTGCGGGGGTTTACCGTACGGGTTGATCTGCACATATGGACCGACAAGCCGCGGCGATTCAGGTTGAACCAATTCGTCACACGGCGGGATCGAACATCTAGTTCAATGGCACGTTCATGGAGCCCTGCAGCGTATAGCCGGTGTAATCGGACGCGCCGAGCCCGTCCCACGATGCCAGGCCGCGCACGGACCAACCGCTCGTCGTCGCGACATTGAGGCCGCCCTGCAGCCTACCCCAGACGTCTCCAGGACCGCTCACGTGGCCGTCGATGACGGCGTTCGGGTTGTCGAAGTCCCACACGCCCTTGATCGCCACGAACGGCTCGATGACTGCGTCCTCGCTATGCACGATGCGGTAGCCGATCTCAGGCCCGAACTGCAGGCGTCCGAGCGAGACGTCCTGCCTCCGCACATCGGTGCCGGCGGAATTGGTGAACGCGTCCTGGCTTTCCTCCATGTAGGCGAGATCCGCCGAGGGCGTGAAGCGCCAGGCCTCATAGACCCAATTGCCGGAGAGTGTCCCCTTGACCAGCCAGCGGGAGGTGTCGAACCGCCCCGTCTCGCCATCGAGCGCCAGGTCGTTCGACGACCCGCCCCAGGCGGCGCGGAGATCGAAATAGATGTTGTCGTGGATGCGCGCCGACAGATACGGGCCGACCATCCAGCCGTCGCCGTCGACCTTCGAGGAGAGCGCATCGGACTTCTCCTTCGACCAATCGAACTGGGCCAGCACGCCGACGATCATGTTCTCGGCTACGCGGTAGTCAGCGCCGACGTAGAGCAGGCCGACATGCCCGTCGCGGTCGAGGTTGCCGTTGTCGTCATCGAAGGCGGAGTAGTGGCCCTCGACCCAGATATCCCACGGCGAGGCGGCCGCGAAGCTCGTCGGAAGGGATCCGCCGTCGCCGGCGCCGAGCGCCATGCGGTCCTTGTCTATCTGCGCACTCGCCGCCTGTCGGCGCATCTGTGACAGGCTCTGCGAGAACTGGATGGTCCGGCCGCCTGCGGTGTCGGTGCTGTCGTCGCCGAGGCCCAGACCCATTGCGGGCCTCAGGGTTGCGGAGTTGCTCGCGACGCTGGTGGCGCTGCCGGCCATCGCCGTCGTCATCGGATCGGAGGTGGGGCGCGCGCGATTGAGCAGGCTGACGCCGGTGGGATCGTCGAGCAGGATGCCGTTCATGCGGCTCAGCAGGAAACCTTTGACGATGCCGCGCGAGGCGTCCGCCCCCGAGCCGGAACCCGGCACGGCCGCGTCGCACGTGGCCGTAATACTGATTTGAGTGGAAGGCGTAGAGCCGCTGCCCAGTCCAACCGTCAACGAAAGATTCGAGCTGGGTACCGTATAATTGATAGTCCCAGGCGCTGGCGACGCTGCGACGAGCGCGTTGTTGCCATTCAGTTGGAAACCGCCAGGGCCCGCAATGTGGGTTCCCGTAATATGCAACGTATCTCCTGCGTCGAAATAGAGTATCGAGGTATAGCCGGTGCCGAAGAGCGTCAGGGTGATATCCCAGTCGCCGGCGTTTACGGTGTCGCAGGCTGGCGAGGCCAGGGCCTGGTCCGCAGCGGAGATGGCAGCGAGAACCGCGAAAGCTCGCGTCATGCTTCGGCGGATGGGGGCGCGCATGCAGGATCTCCAGTGAGGATCATGTCGAGCCGGCCTATGCCAGCGCAGATGGCTGGTTGCCGGAAGAGCAGCTAACGGGGGATGGGGTTTACGCGCACAGCGACGGAACTCTTACGCGCACGACGTCTCATTCGGCTGGAGCACATCCAGCCGCCACGCGCCAAGGGCGCCCGGTTCATTGGGATCGATGTCCAGTTACTCGCGACACAGACGGAGGGCGGGCGCGCGCAGCAAAAAAATGCCACCCACGGCCGATGAGAACGGGCAAACAAGAAGCCGACTCCGGAGACGATTCAAATCGATATTGCCGATTGCGGGGCATAATCGGCGCTTATGTCGGCATCAAAATGCTTGTTGTCCTGGGGGTTGCGCGCATAGGTACTCGGCATGAAGCTGCGAAATTTCGACCTCAACCTGCTCGTCATCCTCGACTCGGTGCTGGCCGAGATGTCGATCACGCGCGCGGCACGGCGATTGAACCTGTCCCAGCCGGCCGTGTCTCAAGCGATGGCGCGGGCGCGCGACGTCTTTGGAGACGATCTGCTGGTGCGGGAGGGCTCCCATATGATGCTGACGCCGCTCGCGCGGCGGCTCGCACCGGAGCTCAAGGAGTTCTGCGCCAGGGCCGAACGGCTGGTGTCTCACTCCGGGTTCGATCCCGCCTCGGCTCGGATCGACTTCACGATCTCAGCCAACGACGTGTCGGAGCTTCTCATCCTCCCGCCCCTGATCGCCACCGTCACCCGCCTTGCTCCCGGCTCGCGTCTGATCGTCAGGGCTCCGGACCCCCACCTGGTGAACGCCAAGGTGGACCTTTCCATCATTGGCGCGCCCGTTCCGCCGGGGCCGTTCGTTTCCGAGCAGCTGTACGAGGACCATTTCGTGATCCTCGCCCGTCCCGGCCACCCTGCGATGGGCGAGGCGCTTTCCCCCGAAGGCTTCGCGGCCCTGTCGCACACGCTGGTCTGCCCCACCGGCCAGGGGACGACGGGGCCGATCGATGCGAGTCTCGAACGCCTCGGGCTGTCGCGTCGCATCGCTCTTTCCGTCACGCGCTTCACCACTCTGCCGCAGATCTTGGCCTCGACCGACTTGATCTCGGCCGTCCCGTCACGATTTGCGCTCTGGCCGCCGGCGCAGGCGCTCTGCAAGGTGTGGCAGCTGCCGTTCGAGAGCCCGCGCTTCTCCATGCGGATGGTCTGGCACCAGATGCACGACGCCGACCCGGCTCACCAGTGGTTGCGCGGCTTGCTCAAGGATGGTGTCTCCATCCGCGCGGACCGGCCCCCGATGATCGCACCGTTAGATGTTTGAGGGCTTGATCGCGCCAGGGCTCGGCGCGGCGCTTCAACTGCGGCCGGTGAAGTTGAACTCTGCGCCGGCGCGGATGCCAGTCGGCCAGCGCGCGGTCACGGTCTTGATGCGCGTATAGAAGCGCACGCCCTCGGGGCCATAGATGGCGTGATCGCCGAACAGGGAGCGTTTCCAGCCGGCGAAGGAGTGATAGGCGACGGGC
>JAFKKW010000140.1 GCA_017304275.1 Hyphomicrobiales bacterium
CAAGTGCAGACGTCCCCAAAGTCGTGACCATGTAAATGGGGAGCAGCGCATGGATCATCTCGGAGGAGATATCCATTAGGAGGGAGACAAAACCGAGGGCCCAGACTCCGGCCGGTATGGCCTTGAGATGAGCTTTAATCGATGCGCTGTGTATCAGGGTGCCACCCACATTCTGCGGCGGCGTCAACCTGGCCGGCAGCAGCACACTTCTACCGCTACGACCCGCTACGGCAAGCCTGATCCCGCTCCAAACAATTGCCGAAGGCTAATCGAGAGTGTGCGGGGCGTTAACCGACCTCGCTCATCAGGCCAACACCCCACATCCAAGGCAGGACGAGACCGCTTTCAACAGCATCGTGCAAGTCTTCGCGCGAACTGATCGGTTGCTTGATGAACGGCATCGCGGCCGCTTTGCGGAAGGTCGAAGAAGCCGTCCTCCAGGACCACATCGGCCATTGCGTCGAAAACGCCATCAGCAGTGGCAACACTACCGAACAACGGGCCAAAGTTGCGGAACTCGTGGAGGTGCTGTCTCGTTCGAATAGATGACTGTGTTTTTTGCGAGAACGATTCCTCGCTCGAGGTTGCCATTGCCACGGTCATCGTCGGTTTGAGATGCGGGCTGTCAGCACGGGATCGAACGTCAGGGCGCGCTCAAAATTTCCGTGTCGCCCTGAAAACAAGGGAAGCGAGGTGTGAACCATGCGCCACAACATGCCTTATGCAAGACTTGCCGGCATGACCGTCCTGTCGTTCATCGCGATGTACATCCTCATGTACGCGATGGTGGACCGTTTCGATAACGTATACCCGAACACCAACCAGGCCTATATGGCCGGGCTCATGGCGGCGCCCATGGTGCTGATCGAGCTGCTTTTGATGAAGGATATGTACTCTAACACAAAGGCAAATTATGCCATCGCTGCCGCCGCCGTCGCGCTGACGGCCGTGTTCTTCTTCTCGATCCGCTCGCAGGCCCTGATTGGTGACGACCAGTTCCTGCGCTCAATGATACCTCACCACGCCGGCGCAATTCTCATGTGCGAACGGGCAACGCTCGAAAATCCGAGCATCAAGCAGCTCTGCGGCACCATCATTGATGGCCAACGGCAGGAGATTGCTGAAATGACGGCAAGGCTAAAAGGCCTCAATAAATAGATGCCGCCGCAGACCGCCGCAACGCGCGGCGGCTCCACCCCCCTTGGGTTAGCAGTTTTTTCACCATTGGAACGTGTTTGACAGGCGGCTTAGGCCCCCCTCAACCCTTTCGGAAGCCTCCCGTGCGACCTTCGGCCAAACAACAAGGCCGAACCAATGAACGGATACCGGCAAACCGGAAGCCTCATCCCGGAAGACAACAGCTTCGGCGCGGTACGGCTGGCCGCGGCCTTGGCCGTGGCAGTGAGCCACGCGGTCGAGATCACAGTCGGAAACGTATCCTGGGATTATGTGCATCAGATCACCGGCTATACGCTTGGCCAGCACGCGGTGCATGTCTTCTTCATCCTGAGCGGCTTCCTGGTGACGGCGAGTCTCATGCGGACGTCGGACCTGACGCGGTTCGCTGTCGCGCGGGTGATGCGGATTTTCCCGGGGCTCATCGTATGCGCGATATTCACGGTGGCGGTGCTGGGACCGTTGATTACGGTATGCCCATTGTCGAGCTATTTCGCCGATACAGGCCTCGTGAGGTACGTTGCCGAGACGACCCTGCTGATCACGGGACGGGCGGAGCTGCCTGGCGTCTTCACCACAAACCCGCTGGCTGGCCAGATCAACAACTCGGTCTGGACGCTCAAGTACGAGGTGCTTTGCTACGCTGGTCTGGGGCTTGCATTCGCGGCGGGTGTGCTGCGAACCTCTCTCAGGGCCCAGGCCTGGCTTTGGCTCGCGATTTCTGTGCTCGCGGCATCTTACGTTGTCCCCGGCCTTATCGAGGCGAAGACCGGCCCCGACGTGGTTCGCCGATTCGGACTTTGTTTTGCAATGGGCTCTGCGGCATTCTTCGCCCGGCATTACGCAGGACGAGCTTCGCTCGTGGTCATAAGCCTGGGCGCGCTTCTCGCATTATGGTCGACGCCGATGAAGGTGCCAGCGATGGTGTGTTTTGAGGCCAGCGTGGTGTTTTGGCTTGCGAACCTCAGGCGCCCAGCCCTGGCCAGTTTCACAATGAAGCATGATTTTTCGTACGGGATTTATCTCTACGGCTGGCCGGTGTCCCAGGCGCTCGTGCAGGTTTGGACAGCGGCAACGCCGGTCGAGGTAGCCGCTCTCACCCTACTCATCCTTGTGCCCATAGCTGCCGCCTCATGGCATCTGGTCGAGCAGCCAGCTCAGCGTCTGGGCCATAAGCTGGCCACAGCCCGTCCGGTGCATGCATGGAGCAGGAGAGGCGCAGGCTGGCAACAATCCCGACCGCAGCAACCGTGAAGCACTCATGATGCGGGGGATTTTGCTGGCTCGAACCAGAAGCTCTCCTCGCTGTTTCGCCAAGTTCGCAGCTGCTCTGTACGTCCCTACGTGGAGCAGCGAGTTTTTGGGTGATGCCGCGGATCACGCGATTGGCGGCGATGCGATAGAGGCCCTATGGCGGCCGTCTTGGCCGTCATCAAACCAAAGTCGGTCGAGCGCCTTGCGATGTCCGTGGATCGGCAGCAGATCACGAGCGACTTGACCAACCTCCTACTCAACCTAGTCCACCGTCAGACTACCCGGCGCGTTTCTATGCGACAGCTTGAGGTCGGTGATCTCTCACAGAATCTTCTACTCTAAGGGGCCATCCTTTCACGATCGCATAGACTGCTGGGATCACGATCAGCGTCAGCAGCGTGGATGACACCATCCCGCCGATCATCGGCACGGCGATGCGCTGCATGACCTCCGAGCCGGTGCCGGTGCTCCACAGGATGGGCAGAAGTCCGGCCATGATGGCGACGACGGTCATCATCTTGGGCCGCACGCGCTCGACGGCGCCGACCATGATGGCTTCGTAGAGGTCGGACCGCGTGTACGGCTTGCCTTCAGCCGCGCGCTTGGCCTTTTTCTCCTCCACCGCGTGGTCAAGATAGATCAGCATGATGACGCCGGTTTCGGCAGCGACTCCAGCCAGCGCGATAAATCCGACCGCGACCGCCACCGACAGGTTGAAGCCCAGCCACCAGATCATCCACATTCCTCCGACGAGCGCGAAGGGCAACGACAGCATAACGATCAGCGTCTCGGTCAACCGGCCAAAGTTGAGATACAAGAGCAGGAAGATAAGCATCAGCGTCACCGGCACCACGAGCTTTAGCCGGGCTTCGGCTCGTTCCAGGTATTCGAACTGGCCGCTCCACACGAGGTACGTTCCGGCTGGCAGCTTGACCTGGTCCACGACCGCCTGCCTGGCGTCGGCGATGTAGCCGCCGAGGTCGCGGTCCCGGAAGTCGACGAAGATATAGGTCGCGAGCTTGGCGTTCTCGGTGCGGATGCTGGTTGCGCCTTGGGTGCGCCGGATGTCGGCCACCTCGCCGAGCGGCACGGTTCCGCCAGCGGGTAACGAGACCAGGACATCCTTGGCAATGGCCTGCGGATCAGACCGCAAGTCGCGCGGATAGCGGATGGCGACCGTATACCGCTCGCGCCCCTCGACCGTCGTTGTGATGGGGTCGGCGCCAAGCGCCATCGCTACCACATCCTGCACGTCGGCCACCATCAAGCCGTAGCGCGCCAATCGCTGACGGTCGGGGACGATTTCGAGATAGAAGCCACCAACGACCCGCTCAGCGTAAGCGCTCGACGTGCCCGGAACCGATTTGAGAACGGTTTCGACCTCGCGGGCAACCTTTTCCATGGCCGTAAGATCCTGACCAATCACCTTGACGCCCACGGGCGTGCGAATGCCGGTCGACAGCATGTCAATGCGCGCCTTGATCGGCATCGTCCAGGCATTGGAGACGCCAGGGAACAGCAGCGCCTTGTCCATCTCCTGGATGAGTGAGTCCACCGTGACGCCCGGCCGCCATTCTTCCTGCGGTTTGAGATTGACGATGGTCTCAAACATCTCGATCGGCGCCGGGTCGGTCGCGGTCTGCGCGCGCCCAGCCTTGCCGTAGACCGAAGCCACCTCCGGAAACGACTTGATGATTCGGTCCTGCGTCTGCAGCAGCTCCGCCGACTTCGTGACGGATAGTCCCGGCAGCGTTGTCGGCATGTAAAGCAATGTGCCTTCGTTGAGGTTCGGCATGAACTCGGTGCCGACCTGCATTGCTGGCCAGATGGAGACGCCAAGCACCGCAAGCGCAAGCGTGATGGTCAGTGTCTTGGCTTTAAGCACGCCCCGAATGACCGGACGATAGACCGCAATCAGTGCCCGGTTGAGCGGGTTCTTGTGTTCCGGAATGATGCGCCCGCGAACGAACAGGATCATCAGGGCGGGCACCAGCGTGACCGATAGAAGCGCCGCCGCCGCCATCGCAAAGGTCTTGGTGAAGGCCAGCGGGCCGAACAAACGTCCTTCCTGGGCCTCCAGCGTGAAAATAGGTAGGAACGATACGGTGATGATGAGCAGCGAGAAGAACAGCGCGGGCCCGACCTCGGCTGCCGCTTCGATCAGAATTTCGCTGCGCGGTTTTTCGGGTGCGGCCCGTTCCAGGTGCTTGTGCGCGTTCTCGATCATCACGATCGCCGCATCGATCATGGCGCCGATGGCAATGGCGATGCCACCAAGGCTCATGATGTTGGAGCCGATGCCGAGCATGCGCATGGCCAGGAACGCAAGCAGAATGCCCACAGGCAACATCAGGATGGCGACCAGCGCGCTGCGCACGTGCAGCAGAAACACGATGCACACCAGAGCAACGACGATGCTTTCCTCGATGAGCGTGGTTTTGAGTGTCTCGATGGCGCGGTGAATGAGATCGGAGCGGTCGTCGACCGGCACAATCTCGGTGCCCTGCGGCAACGCCGGCGCGATTTCCTTGAGGCGGTCTTTGACGCTGTCGATGACGGTCAGCGCGTTGGCGCCGGAGCGTTGCAAGACGATGCCGCTCACTACCTCGCCGTCGCCGTTCAATTCCGTAATGCCGCGCCGCTCGTCGCCGGCCAGTTCGACACGAGCAACGTCTTTCAACAAGACCGGAGTGCCGCCGTCGGCCTTGACGACGATGCTCTCGAGGTCGGCCACACCCTTGAGGTAGCCCCGGCCGCGCACCATGAACTCGTGCTCGGCCAGCTCCAGCGTCCGGCCGCCGACATCCATGTTGTTGCCGCGAATAACCTCGCGGATTTTTCCGAGTGGGATGCCGAGGCTGCGCAGTCGGCCCGGATCGACGACAACGTTGTACTGCTTGACGAAGCCGCCTACGCTGGCGACCTCAGCGACGCCCTCCGCCTTGGACAGACCGAACCGCACCTCCCAGTCCTGTAGCGAGCGGAGCGCCGCAAGCGACATGTCTTTGCCTACCAGCGCATATTGGTAGACCCATCCGACCCCGCTGGCGTCCGGGCCGAGGGTCGGCGTTACGCCCGACGGCAGCCGCTTGGCCGCTGCGTTGAGATATTCCAGAACCCGCGAGCGGGCCCAGTAAATGTCCGTTCCATCCTCGAAGATGACGTAGACGAAGGACACGCCAAAAAATGAGAAGCCTCGCACCACTTTGGAGCGCGGCACGGTCAGCATCGACGTCGTCAGCGGATACGTGACCTGATCCTCGACCACCTGCGGCGCCTGACCCGGATACTCGGTGTAGACGATTACCTGCGTGTCCGAGAGGTCAGGGATCGCATCGAGCGGCAGCGTGCGAACCGCCCAGACGCCGGCCGCCA
>JAFKKW010000141.1 GCA_017304275.1 Hyphomicrobiales bacterium
CGCCGAGGACTATCATCAGCAGTACCTCGCCAAGAACCCGCACGGCTATTGCGGTCTCGGCGGGACGGGTGTCGCCTGCGCGGCGCCCACCGGGGTCGCGGCGACCGGCTGAGGCCTCCCATTCGCCCGCTGCTCTACGTCCGCGTCACATTCGCGTGCCGCGGACGTCCTTATTTTCGGTATGAGGATTTTCGGTTTCGCGTGCGTTGCGGACCGACACCACGCTTGAGGACGGCGGCAATTCCGGCGACCACGATTCTCGCCCTGCTTTCAGGGGCTTGTCGCGTGTGTTGCGGCAGCGCAGCAAAAGATTGGGCTCACGGCGGTCGTGATTGTGGCGCAAACGGCACAAAATTTTCGCATTTAACCTTTTCCCCCATAGGGTTATCGCGGTGCACAATTTAGCCGCTATTGTGCAGTGAAAGGGACAGCTAATCCGTGTGAAGACGGGGGATAGAGAAATGAGCGTGAAGCGGTGTTTGCTGGCCTGTGCGGGCCTTGTTGTGGCTGGCGCGGCCGGAGCGGAGGAGTTCAAGCTCCCGCCTGAGGTCACGCCGTCGCTGCGTGCGGCCTGTGAGACCGACGTCCGGCGTCTTTGCATCCGTGCGAACCCGACGGTCGCCAAGGTCAAGCGCTGCGTGATGGTCAACTACTTCCAGCTCGGAAGGAAGTGCCAGGTCGAGCTCGCGTCGCTCGGGTTCGGGCGTTAGAGCGCCTCGTCGTCTACAATCCTACTCCCGACATGCCGCCGCGAAGCGCCGTCTTCAGGCGGCATTCGTTTTTCGTGCGCTGTCGACAAAAGCTGCGCGCGGGCGGTGCTGCGTCTTCTCCCAACTGTACGGCGTAGACGCGACCTGCAGCAGCGCGCGGTAGGCGGCGAGCGAGATCAATAGCCAATAGACGGGCATCAGGAGCGCCCATTTGGCCAAGCCGTGGCGC
The DNA here is from genome assembly GCA_017304275.1 of Hyphomicrobiales bacterium. Classification (GTDB taxonomy): domain Bacteria; phylum Pseudomonadota; class Alphaproteobacteria; order Rhizobiales; family Hyphomicrobiaceae; genus Hyphomicrobium_C. Next base: position 940 of record JAFKKW010000141.1, read on the forward strand.
GCCCGTCCGGTGACGGCCACGCAGCCGAGCGCGACGCCCGTGGCGTAGCCCAGCACCAGATTGATGATCCCGACCACCATGACGAGGTCCGACAGGGAACCATGGTGCAGCGTGCGCAACGGGCCATACATCAGCTCGGCGAGGGCCACGACGTAGAACCAGGGATGCACCAGCGCCGAGAGCACGACGCCACCCATCAGGACCTGGAGCCCGAAAAAGCGCAGCCATCCGAGATCGCGAGCGGTCGCGCCCGGGGCGCGCATGTGCACGATATAAGTCTGCATCCAGCCCTTTAGCCAGCGTGTGCGTTGCTTCAGCCAGGTTCTGAAGGTGGCGGGGGCTTCCTCCCAGGTCGTCGAGGGAAGCACCTTCACGGTCCAGCCGCCGCGGGCGAGCCGTATGCCGAGGTCCGCGTCCTCGGTGACGTTGAAAGGGTCCCAGCCGCCCACCTCTTCGAGCACGGCGCGCGAGAAATGCGGCACTGCGTAGCAAACGCACCAAGTCTCGACTGGATGGATCTTAGCTGATTTGCGACTCTGGGGGCATGGCAGAACCCCACGTCATCACCGGATTATTGGCAAAGCGCCAAGAGCTAATGGACAAGGCGCTGCAACTTCGCGAGCAGCTAGCCGAGGTCTCCAACTGCATCCAATCCGTGGACCACGTCTTGCAATCGTTCGGATACGAGGGCGACTTGCAGGGGATGACGCCGCGCGGAAACCGCGTCGTCTACTTCCATCGCAATGAGCTTCGGCGGTTCTGTATCGAGGAGCTACGGAAGGCCAATCACCCGGTCGCAGCGCGAGAGATTGCAGAGAAGGTCATCAAGGCCGAAGGCAAAGACCCACGCGACCGGAAGCTCGGTAACGACATGGTCAAGCGAGTAGGGAAGGCACTGAAGTTGCTGAGGGAGCAGGGCGTAGCGACAAGCCAGGGTCGGGCGGGGGCGCTTAGTTGGCACCTCGGGGAGGCTTCCTAACGCAGGGCCTATCGTGTACTGATGAAATTATGCCACAAGTTGTAACCGGTACTCAATTGCGACCGCAAATACACTTGCACGGAAAGAACGCGTCTGCCCATCGTGGGCCAGGGGGCGATTCGCGATGACTATCTGCATTTCAGTGAAGGTGCACGACTGTCTTGTCTTCGCGGCAGACAGCGCGTCTTCCATCATCGCCACAGATCCTAACGGCAAGCAAGTTGTCGTTAAAATATTCAATCACGGAAACAAGGTATTCAATATATACAAGGGCTTGCCCGTTGTAGCGATGACGTGCGGCATGGGCAATATAGGTGAAGCATCTATCTCCACCTTGGCTAAGGATTTTCGCTCGTTAGCCAAAGATAATTCTTCAAAATACTATATTGATCCTCAGAAATACTCTATAAAGGAGTTTGCTGACAAGGCATTCGACTTCTTTTTCAATGAGAAATACCAAGGCTTGAAAACCAAACCCACCGGAGACCACACGTTTGAATTTTGGATCGGCGGCTACGGTGCTGGCGGCAGCCAAAGCGAAGTGTGGAAGGTGCACATCGCCAGCGGTAAGTGTAAGGGGCCGGAAGAGGTCCAAGGCGGCGCAGGGCTCGGCTTAAGCGCAGCAGGACAGCCAGAAGCGTTTAACCGTTTGGTCGTAGGTTACGGTTCGTCCATGTCTGCGGGACTTCAAGCGGCCGGCATCGCGGCCAAGGATGTCCCCAACGCTTTGGCAGAGATAAAGAAAAAGACGCAAGCGAATCTCGCTTACGCCTCGATGCCGATTCAAGATGCGATACGCTTAGCTGACTTCCTGGTGGATACAACAAAGGGATACGTAAGTTTTGTACCTGGAGCCGACACAGTCGGCGGTGACACTGACATTGCGGTAGTTACCAAACATGAAGGCTTTAAGTGGGTGCGCCGTAAACACTACTACAATACCCAGCTCAATCCTCTGGAGACGGACCATGCTTGATACGCCGAACGACCAGATGGTATCCGGCGAGTACGCGGAAGAGCTTGCGAATCCGCCGTACGTTTTTCAGCAAGAGTCGCAAGCGACAGCTCATGTAGCCATTGGCGAAGACTCTGAGGCTGCCCAAATCCAGTGCCTGCTCGCTAAGCAAAGCTGAACGTCAGCGCTGCCAATAGCCTTTCCAAGTACGTGACACAGGATGCGTCATAGCGAGGCCAACTACGCGGCGCGCCAGTGTGCCGTTGTCGAGACGACGGTGATCCTCCATCCAAGCCGCGTGCGCCGCATACTGGTGCAAATGCTGCGGGCTCACATGATGGTGCTGCCCGTCCACCATGCGGCGAAGGCGAGCTAAAAAGCTCTCTGCTTGGTTCGTGCAGGCGCCGTTGAGCGAATACGCAACCTGATGATTGATGCGGTACGCTTTGAATTTCGCGTGCAGCGCGTCCCAATGAGACGCTTCGTCAGCATGGATGACTGACTCCGGCGCGACAACCTTTGCAACGAACGCAACACCATCGGCCTCTGACTTCGTAACGGTCGTCATTGTGCGGCCCTTGCGCTCACGAGCGACAACGACGACGCGGCGTTTGCCGGTCTGGTTCTTCGCAAGGCGGCGGTCGATGCGATCCTCGGCTTTGTTTGCCGGCCGGATGTAACCGCCGAAGTAAGCGCCATCGACCTCAACAGTGCCGTTGAGTTCGGCTCCGCTGATCTCGGATGCCATCGCTTCGCGAAGTTTGTGTGCGAGGACAAAAGCCGTCTTGTGCTGGCAGTCGAGATCGCGAGCGAGTTGAAGTGCCGAGACACCCTTCGCGCCGTTGATCAGGATGACGATCGCCGCGAGCAGATCGGTGTAGGACATCTTGCGGCTAGCGAGGATCGTTCCGGACGTAGCGGAGAACTGATGACCGCACGCCGTGCACTTGTGCGTGCGGCGCGTCGTGATCTCGTAGGCTTCGGTATGATCGCACTTAGGGCAGACCGGCTTGCCGTCCGTCTCCGGCCAGCGCATCTGCTTAAAGAGACCCCAAGCCTTGTCCTCGCCCAGGCAATAGACCTCGCGGAGCGAAATGCTCCGGGCCTTTGCTGTGAGGAGGAAGTGGGTTGCCATGGTTCTAGGTCAACTAAAATGGTTGACCTAAGCTGTAATAGACGATTAGGGGTGATGTCAACGAAAAAAGTTGACGCAAACCAAAAAATCAGCGATCTCATGGCGTATGAGCCCAGAACAGGTGAGAGCGGCCAGAAATTGGCTCGCATGGACACAGGCTGACCTCGCCGAAAAGGCGAAGGTTGGCCTATCGACGGTCAAGGATTACGAGAGCGGGAAGCGAACCCCTATCGCCAACAATCTCGACGCCCTTCAAAAGGCGTTGGAGTCGGGCGGAATAACGTTCGGGCCGGACTCGATAAAAGGTCCTTTGGCGACTCAAAAGGCATAGCTAATCGTCCGAATATCCTGTGGAATTCGGAGTGAATAAAACTCACCGATGGAAAGTTTTCTTTCCGACTCTGTAAGGAAGCAGTAGATTGCATCTGCGCAATCGAATGATTGCGCAGATGCGACTAGCCTTCCTCGGAAGGCCTTACGCTCTTAAGCGGGTCGCGCGCCACACGACGTATCTCCTTTCGGTTTAACGGGCTGAGGGAAACGGAACTGTGGTGAAGGCGGGAAGCGCCCCAGGTGGTACTCACCGACCGGTCAAACACCCGGCGACGCTCCCCTAGGTGCTAAGCTGAGTACTCGGGGCCTTCTTCGTACTCGCACCCTAATTGGCGGCCGTAAGCCTTGGGGCCTATAGGCTCCCCAGCGAACCACCAGCCAAGACCGCGATGTGTCTCCAGCCGACGATCTGCGGATAGCTTCGCGCCAAGATTGTTACGCGGTTCTTTGCCGCCGATGACGATGCCCTTCGCGGTGAGCGCATCATACAGGGCGCCGAGCTTCATGGGCTCGCCCTTGGTTGCGAGGATCTCTAGAGCAGCTTCAACGATCGCTTCGCTCGTTGCTGGCTTCCGAGGCGACCCGAGAACTGAGGAGACGGGTTCCGGGGTCTTAACCTGCACACCAGACAACTTGCGATAGGTCGCAATGAAGTCCTCAAGCTCTCGACGTTCTTTCGAGATCTCGTGAAGGCGTTCTAGCGCGCGCTGGTAAATTGCATCTTCGCTCATGGGAAAGTCGTAACCCGGAATCACTGATTCCCGCTCAAGACTTTCTCAACTTCTCCACACTTGGATTCAGAAATGAGCTTTCTGGGAGAAAACAGAGAACATCCACAGGACCTGTTTATAACTTTGGGGAATGGCCCAAAAAGCCAAGCAATTTGAATCTATTGTCCTTGGTGCGTTTGCTACGCAATGCCGGAGAAATGATTCGAGGTGCCGCCGAGCGGCACGGGCAGACCGAGGCGATCCAGGGTCGGCAGGAGGCAGTCGAAGAGCACCGTGTATTCGATGGCGAACTGGCGAGTCAGCCACGTCTCGGTGTCGTTCAGCACGTTGAGCCGGGCCTGGACGCAGCCGAGCGCCGGGTCAGACGCGAGCAACGCCGCGGCGCGGCGGAGCTGGTCCGGCTCCGGGACGTCCTCGGCGTCATAGATGACGACCAGGTCGCCGGTGACGCGACGCAGGGCGTAATTGAGCGCACGCGGCTTGGTGCGCGGGCTGCCCTCGGGAACGATGACGGGAACCATGTGCGGCGGTAGTGCGGTTGCGGCGACGGCCGCGCGCGTTTCCGCATCCACGCTCTCGAGGAGGAGGAAGATCTCCAGACGGTCGCGCGGATAGTCGAGGGCGCTCAGGGCGGCGACGAGATCCGGGACGATGCTCGCTTCGTCGTAGATCGGGACCAGAACGGAGTAGCGCGGCAGCGTTGCGAGTCCGGTTTGCGGCCCGGCCTCTGCCGCCGGGACGGGAGCGTGGGCGGTATTCCAGAGTGCGGCTGTCCTCAAGGCGACGATGCAGAAGAACGGCACGATCAGGACGGTCGCGAGGACGAAAAATGCCTGCTGGGGGGCGAGCAGCACGGCCGCCGCGAACGTGAGTGGTCCCATGATCAGGGTCTGCCTGTGCCAGGTCCACAGCGGCTCTCCGGCGGAGAGGTCGGGCCGCCATCGCCGCAACGCGTTGACCGCATGGTCCAAGTCGCGGGCGTCGGTGGATGCGTCCCGTTGCTGCGGTGGCGTGATCCGATCAGGCCGGGGGTACAGACGACGGCCTGGCGGCGGCGTCTTCGGGTGGCCGTCAAGTCGTTCTTGCACCTTGAGATCGCCCCGCAGAAAAACCTTGTCCCATTTTGCGCACAGCAAGGTCCTGGGCCGATCTTGCCATATTGCTTTGCATGTTGAATAGGACTCTGAGCCGTGCTGATCGCGAGGCCCGCCACGTCATGACATCCCAGCCTGTGTCCCCCCGTCCGCAAGGGGGCGGCGTGCGCGACCGGCGTGCGCCGTCAAGACTCCTTCCGCTCGTGCTGCTATGCGCCTTGGTCGGCGTAGGGTTTGCGGGCGGCGCGCAGAGCCAGGACGCGGGACTTGCTGGAGCGGACCCGGAGGCCACGGAGTCCGCGACCGCCGAGCCCCGGCGATTCGTGATCCGCTTTCTCACCGAGGGCGAGTTCCCGCCGTTCAACTATTACGACGACGAGGGCGTGCTTTCCGGGTTCAACGTAGATCTTGCGCGCGCGCTCTGCCTCGAGGCGAACGCGGCTTGCGACATCAAGGTGCGGCCTTGGGAGGAGCTGCTCGTCGCGCTTCGGCGGGGCGATGCGGATGCCGTGATCGCGGCGCACCGGGTGACCGCCGGCGGGCTTGCCGAGGTCGAGTTCTCCGATCGCTATTTCTATACGCCAGGCCGCTTCGCGGCCCGCAAGGGAGACGGGCCGGATGCGGTCAGCCCGGACGACCTCGACGGCGCGACGATCGGGGTCGCGAAGGGCACGGCGCATGAAGCGTTCGTCAAGGCTTTCTATCGCGACAGCCGGATCGTTCTGTTCGAGAACCCCGAGCTGGCGCGCGAGGCGCTGCAGCAAGGCAAGGTGGGACTGATCTTCGACGACGCCATCAGCCTGGCCTTCTGGCTCAACGGGTCGCTGTCGCGGCAGTGCTGCGAGTTCAGGGGTGATGCGTTCCTCGAGCCCAAGTACTTCGGGGATGGGCTCGCGGTCGCCCTTCCGCGCAACGATCCGCAGATCAAGACCCTCATCAACAATGCGCTGAAGCGGGTGCGGCAAAGCGGCCGGTTCCAGGAGCTGGTCGAGCGCTATTTTCCGGTGCGCATTTACTAAGCCCGGCCGGGAGGCGCGGGCGCAGCCGGTCCTTCAGGCCCTCCCCGGTCCGACTGTCATACTCCTGAAATGCAAATCCCTTGTAAGGAGCCCATGTACCCGCGGACATGCGGATGGGAGGCTCAGCGCATGGGGATCGAACGCAGCTACCGGACACTCTTCATCTCGGACGTTCACCTCGGCACACGCGCCTCGCAGGCCGACGCGCTGCTCGATTTCCTCAAGTACAACGAAGCCGAGACGATCTATCTGGTCGGCGACATCCTCGATTTCTGGCGCATCAAGCGCGGGGCGATCTGGCCGCAAGCCCACAACGACGTGCTGCAGAAGCTCCTGCGCAAGGTGCGCAAGGGGACACGCCTCATCTACATCCCCGGCAACCACGACGAGGGCCTGCGCGACTATGCCGGCATGCATTTCGGCGGCATCGAGATCGAGCGTCAGGCGCTGCATACGACGGCGGACGGCAAGCGTTATCTCGTGATGCACGGCGACGAGTACGACGTGGTCGTGCGCTATGCGCGCTGGCTCGCGTTTCTCGGCGATCGCGGCTACGAGCTGGCGCTGTGGTCGAACTGGCCGCTCAACTTCATCCGTCGCCGCCTGGGTCTCGGCTACTGGTCGCTGTCGGCCTATCTCAAGCACCGCGTGAAAACGGCGGTCAGCTTCATCGGCGAATTCGAGAAGAACCTCGCGGACGAAGCCCGCCGGCACGCGGTGGACGGCGTGATCTGCGGACATATCCATCATGCCGCGGACCGCGAGATCGGCGGCGTGCACTACATCAACACGGGAGACTGGGTCGAGAGCTGCACGGCGGTCGGCGAAACCCATACGGGCGAGATCGAGCTGATCCGGTGGCTCGACGTTCTTCGGATCCGCGAGATGCGATCGGTGGCGGACCCTGCTCTCCAGGCGGCATGATGCGGATCCTGCTGGCGACGGATGCCTGGGTTCCTCAGATCAACGGCGTCGTGCGGACCTACCAGCGGCTGATCGAGGAGCTCAAGCGCATCGGGTCCGAAGTAGTCGTGCTGGGGCCGGAGCATTTCCGCTGCGTGCCGTGTCCGAGCTATCCGCAGATCGGACTCGCCATTCCGGACCAGAGGCGTTGCAGCCGGCTCATCGAGGAGGCCGGGGTCGACTTCATCCATATCGCGACGGAAGGGCCGGTGGGGTGGATGGCGCGCGCCCACTGCAAGCGTCGCCGGCTGCCATTCACGACCAGCTTCCACACGCGGTTCGCCGACTATGTCAGCGCCCGCTGGCCGGTGCCTGAGGCGTGGGTCTATGGATTCCAGAAGCGCTTTCATCGGCGAAGCGCCGGCGTGATGGTGGCGACCGAGGGGCTGGCCGCCGATCTCAGGCGCCGCGGCTTCGAACGCCTGCTGCCCTGGACGCGCGGTGTCGATACGGAACTCTTCCGGCCGCAGCGCCTGCGCCGCTTCGGCGATGGGCCGGTGTTTCTCTATGCGGGCCGGGTCGCCGTCGAAAAGAACATCGAAGCGTTCCTTCGGCTCGACCTTCCCGGTGTGAAAGTTGTTGTGGGAGACGGTCCGCAACTTGCGGAGCTTCGCGCGCGCTACCCGTCGGCGATCTTCACCGGCGTGCACGAGGGCGAGGAGCTCGCCGCGTGCTACGCCTCGGCGGATGTGCTGGTGTTTCCGAGCCTTACGGATACGTTCGGGATGGTGATGCTGGAGGCGATGGCGTGCGGCGTGCCGGTGGCGGCCTATCCGGTGATCGGTCCCAAGGATCTCGTCGTCTCGGGCCGCTCCGGCGTTCTCGGCGACGATCTCAGGGCGGCGGCGCTCGCTGCCTGCGATCTCGATCGCGCGGGCGTCAGAGATGCGGCGCTGGCTTTCACGTGGGAAGCCGCGGCCAAGCTTTTTCTCGCCAACGTCGAGGGCGTATTGGCGCAAGCGCGCCAGCGCGAGGATGCCGTTCAACGCGCGATCCGGATGGGGCGTGCCCGTCCGGTATGACGCGCTCAGCCATTGGGCAGTCTTTACAGCAACCGTAATCTTCGGCAGCCCAAATTGCTCTGGCCACGTATTTTGAATTGGCTATTCTCTCAGCCTTTCGTCGGTTCGCGTGCGGATGCGCATGCGGACGAACGCGCCGAGGATGACGATCGGCTGCGCCGGGGACCAGGCTTGCAATGGCGTTCTGTTCGAGGCTCCGATTTTGCCTTCTGGTTGCGTTCGCATGCTGGGGGGTTTCGAGCGGTGCGCATGCCAAGTGCCGGATGAAGAACCCCGACGTGTCGATTGCCGGCATCGTTCTGACCGACAGCGAGAGCGCCATAAAGATCGTGGGAGCGGGGGCCAAGCTCGCGGAGAGCGAGGATGATCTGCCGCATGCGCGGTTCGTGTCGAGCAACGGCGCGCAGGAGCTGGTGCTGTTCGCGCACTACGGCGCGATCGACGACGAGTACGCGGAAGCCGAGGTGCGCGTCGCAAACGCCGAGGCGCTGGCGCTCCAGGATCTGCCGATCGAGAGCTTCAAGACCGGGCGCGGCGTCGAGCTCGGCATGAGCGTGGCGCAGGTTCAGGCGCTGTTCGGGACGTGCTTCAAGTCGCGTCAGAAGACGGGATCGGAGCTGTTCTTCGAATACGAGATCGAAAACGCGGATCGCGACGGCGATCTCAAGAATTTCGGATATCCCGTGTATTACGCGGAGTACGAATTCAACAGCGGCAAGCTGGTGCGGTTCCGCTTCGGGTTCGCGTATCCGTGACGTCGTCCGTTTCAGGGAAACCAGCGGCTCAGCAGACGGAAACGTAGCTGGATCCCGGCCTGCGCCGGGATGACGTTGCTGAGGGTGGCCGGCGCCACGCAACTGTCGCCACTCCGGCGGAGACCGGAATCGGTTCCACGCAATCGACATCGCTCCGGCGGAGGCCGGAGTGGAGATATGTCGACGTGCGTCAAAAGACGAGCGCGATCGGCGGCGATCGCGGTCAGCGCGAGCGGCGCGGACCGCCGCCGGGGCCGACGGACGAAGGCGGCGGGCCGGAGCGCGCGTCCTTGTGCCGGAAATTGATGCGGCCTTTGGTGAGATCGTAGGGTGTCATCTCGACGGTGACCTTGTCGCCGGCGAGAATGCGGATGCGGTTCTTCTTCATGCGCCCGGACGTGTAGGCGATCACTTCATGTCCATTGTCGAGCTTCACGCGGCAGCGGGCGTCGGGAAGCACCTCTTCCACCACACCTTCAAACT
>JAFKKW010000142.1:0-3809 GCA_017304275.1 Hyphomicrobiales bacterium
TCGGCCTCATGACCGAGGTCGATATCCTGAAAGCCGAGGACGGACGCGGCTACGAGCCGACCTTCGTCAACTCGGCGACGGTGAGCTTCGAGCTCACCGATGCATGGAGAATGTACATAGAAGCCTATACGGAGCGCAGCGCCGAAAGCGGCGCCTCAACGATCGTGACCCTCAACAGCGGCTTTACCTACGCTGTCACGGAGAACCTCCAGCTCGATGCCGGTGCCAACGTCGGCGTGACGGACGCCGCCGACGATCTCAACGTCTTCGTCGGCATGTCGCAGCGTTTTTGAGAGGCCGCCGTCAGTCCTTGTTCTTGAGCTGGAAGGCGATGCGCCTGAAGTTGGCCATTTACCTCCAGCCAACATCCCGTCAAACGGCGTGGTCGCCGCGGAACGTGCCGAAGCTCTTCGGCGCGCCATCGCCGAACAGCAGGACCTCGTAGGTTTCCGGCTCTCCGCCCTCCATGCCTGGCGAGCCCACCGGCATCCCAGGCACCGCCAATCCACGTCCGGCGGGTCTTTCGGCGAGCAGCCGTTTGATCGCGACGGCCGGCACGTGACCTTCGATGACATAGCCGCCGATCTCGGCCGTGTGGCACGACGCGATCTCCGGCGGCACGCCGAGGCGCGCCTTGACGGCCTTCATGCGCGGCGCATCGTGAACGGTTGCGGTGAAGCCGTTGGCTTCAAGATGTTCGACCCACTTGTGGCAGCAGCCGCAGCCGGGATCGCGAAACACGACCAACGCCGGCAGCGTGTCGGCACGCGCGCTGGCAGCAAAGAGCACCGTCCCTGCAACTGCCCAGCGCAGCACGTCACGCCTATCCGCATCCATGTCGCATCACCCCTCTGCGTTGCCGGCTAGTGTGATTCAGATCGAGAAATGCGCCACATCACGCGGCACGGCAGCGAGCGAATGTCTCGATCTGAATCACACTAGCAAGTCTATAATTCTAGTGTCCCTTTTGATTCCGAAGTTGGCTCGCTAATCCAGCCGCGAACTCAGGCGAGCTTCGGAATCGGGACACTAGCGCGCGCTGCGCACCAGCACATCCATCAGCTCATCGATTTTCTGCGTCTGGTCGGCTTTGTTCCCGCTCGCCATCGCATGCGCGACGCAATGCGAGATGTGGTCCCGCAGCACATCCTCCTCGACCCGCCGCAGCGCCGCACGCACGGCCGCGATCTGCGTCACGATGTCGATGCAGTATCGATCCTCCTCGACCATGCGGGCAAGCCCGCGAACCTGACCCTCGATCCGCGACAGCCGTTTGAGGCGGGAAACTTTGGAACCTTTCGTCATGTCTTGACTCATACCCTAAGGGGGTATATCTGTCAACGGATACCCCCATGGGGTATCAGGGCAGAAAAGGAGGATCGGCAATGGCGGGACAGGAGCACCAGGGCCACAAGCACGCATCGTCCTGCTGCCAGCACGGCGCCCACGAGCCGACGAAACCCCACGCTCAGCATGCAGCGTCGGCCGACACGGTGAAGGACCCCGTCTGCGGCATGACGGTGGATCCGCACACGGCCAAGCATCGCGCCACCCACAACGGCAGGACGTATTATTTCTGCGCCGCGCGCTGTCGCGAGAAGTTCATCGCAAACCCGGCGCAATACCTTGATCCCGAGCAAGCCAAGGCGTCGGCCGAACCCCCGCCCGGCACCGTCTACACCTGCCCGATGCACCCCGAGATCCGCCAGGTCGGACCGGGAAGCTGCCCGATCTGCGGCATGGCGCTCGAACCTGAGACGCCCTCGGCCGCCACCGGGCCAAATCCCGAGCTCGCCGACATGACGCGTCGGCTCTGGATCGGTTTCGCGCTCGCGCTGCCTGTATTCCTGCTCGAGATGGGCGGCCATCTGACCGGCCTCCATCACGTGCTCGGCCGGCAGACCTCGAACATCATCCAGCTCCTGCTCGCCACCCCCGTCGTGCTTTGGGCCGGCTGGCCGTTCTTCGAGCGCGGCTGGGCCTCGCTCAAGACCCGCAACCTCAACATGTTCACGCTCATCGCCATGGGCACGGGCGTGGCCTGGATCTACAGCATCGTCGCCACGCTCTGGCCGGGGCTGTTCCCCGCCTCCATGCGGGACGCGCACGACGGCTCCGTTGCCGTCTATTTCGAGGCCGCCGCCGTCATCACCGTGCTGGTGCTGCTCGGACAGGTCCTGGAGCTGAGGGCGCGCGAGCGCACGAGCGGGGCCATCCGCGCCCTGCTCGACCTGTCGCCCAAGACCGCGCGCCGCATCCGCGCCGACGGCAGCGACGAGGACGTCAGCCTGGACGAGATCGCGGCCGGCGACCGCCTGCGCGTACGCCCCGGCGAGAACGTCCCCGTCGACGGCGAGATCCTCGAAGGCCGCAGCGCCATCGACGAGTCTCTCGTCACCGGCGAATCCATGCCCGTCACTAAGAGCGCGGGAGAAGCCGTCATCGGCGGCACCACGAACCAGTCCGGCGCGTTCGTCATGCGCGCCGACAAAGTCGGCCGCGACACCGTGCTCGCCCGCATCGTGCAGATGGTGGCCGACGCCCAGCGCAGTCGCGCGCCCATTCAAAGGCTCGTCGATCAGGTGTCCGCCTGGTTCGTGCCGACCGTCATTGCCGCCGCATTGCTGGCCTTTGCCGCCTGGTCGATCTGGGGTCCTGAACCGCGCCTCGCCTACGCGCTGATCGCCGCCGTCTCCGTACTTATCATCGCCTGCCCGTGCGCGCTCGGCCTTGCGACACCCATGTCGATCATGGTCGGCGTCGGCCGCGGCGCCAAATCCGGCGTCTTGATCAAGAACGCGGAAGCGCTCGAGCACATGGAGAAAGTCGACACGCTGCTCGTCGACAAGACCGGCACGTTGACGGAAGGCAAGCCGCGCGTCGTTGCGATCCATCCCGTCGGCGGCATCGGCGAGGCCGAGTTGCTGCACCTTGCCGCCAGCCTCGAGCGCGCGAGCGAGCACCCGCTGGCCGCAGCCATCGTGCGCGCAGCCGAGGAACGAGGCCTCGCGCTCACCGAGCCGCAGGGATTCGATAGTCCGGTCGGCAAGGGCGTGGTCGGAACGGTGGAAGGCAAGCGCCTCGTCATCGGCAACCGCCGCATCATGGCCGACTCCGCCATCGACACCGCGAGCCTCGATACCGCCGCAGATGAGCTGCGCCGCGAGGGCGCAACGGCCATCTATGTCGCCGTCGACGGCAAGGCGGCCGGCATCATCGCCATCGCCGACCCCGTCAAGGCGAGCACGCCTGCCGCCATCGCCGCCCTAAAGGAGGCCGGCATCCGCGTCGTGATGCTGACCGGCGACCAGCGTACGACGGCCGATGCCGTCGCAAAGAAGCTCGGCATCACCGATGTCGAGGCCGAGGTGCTGCCCGAGGACAAGAGCGCCGTCGTCACCCGCTTCAAGCGCGAGGGCCGCGTCGTCGCCATGGCCGGAGACGGCATCAACGACGCCCCCGCCCTCGCCGCCGCCGATGTCGGCATCGCCATGGGCACAGGCACCGACGTCGCCATGGAGAGCGCGGGCGTCACGCTGCTCAAGGGCGATCTGACCGGCATCGTACGCGCGCGCGCCCTCTCGGTCGCCACCATGGCCAACATCCGCCAGAACCTGTTTTTCGCCTTCATCTATAACGCGGCCGGTGTGCCCATTGCGGCAGGCGTCCTCTATCCGATCTTCGGCCTTCTCCTGTCACCGATGGTCGCTGCCGCGGCCATGTCGCTCTCGTCCGTCAGCGTCGTCGCCAACGCGCTACGCCTGAACCACACCGAACTCTAGCTGCACCCCTCATGGAGAACCTGATGA
>JAFKKW010000142.1:3850-9632 GCA_017304275.1 Hyphomicrobiales bacterium
TGGCGTTCCTGGCCGCACCCGTTTGGGCCGATGATCACGATCCGCACGCCGCCCATGGCGATGGGCACGACCACCAGCACAGCCCCGCAGTCGCTGCCGGATCGGAAAGCGAATCCACCAAGGCGTTCAAACAGGCGAACGCCAGAATGCACGATGGCATGACGAGCGCCCTGACCGGCGATCCGGACGTCGACTTCATGCAGGGCATGATTCCGCACCATCAGGGCGCCATCGACATGGCCGAGATCGTGCTCAAGTACGGAAAGGATCCGGAGACGCGAAAGCTTGCCGAGGAGATCATCAAGGCCCAGCAGGCCGAGATCGCCGTCATGAAGGACTGGCTCGCCAAGCGCGGCAAATGAGGCACGCCGTGCGCGCCCTCCGTCAGATCAATACAAAATCAAGGCGCCCCTGCCCCGCTGCCAGGAACGGGCGCCCTGCCCGCGATCTCGCCGAGACGCAGGTATTCGCACGCAATGCAGGCCACTTCGGCGGCGAACGTCGCGCCACACTATCGATCGCCAGCGATGCGAACGCTGCATCGCCCGAAACCCGGAGGTCGCCCGCCGGATTTCGAGCAAGCCCTTACCGGGTAAGGCTCAGTAACCCTTGGGGCACCAGGATTCCGAAGAAGACTTGCAGGATACGGGGAAAGCCTTCGCCATCTTCTCCGCCGCAGCCCACTCGTCGTCGTCGATGGCGTTGTTCACGTCGGTATCCATCGCCGTGAAGGTCGGCGCCGGATCGAGATTGAGCTTCGACACGTTCGCCTCGTATTCGGTGCGGCTGATCCGGCCGTTACCGTCGGTGTCGAGCGTCTTGAAGCTGCTCGACCAATCGGCCATCGCAACCGAGGGAACGAGCATCACTGCAGCCGCAATCAGAAAGTGTCTCATTGTTCGTTTCTCCCAAAAACCTCTGTGCCCGTTCCGGGCTTTATCCGCCACGGACCGTTGTCCGCCGCGCGCCAATTGAGCGCGTGGCTGCGACCTTTTCACAAGGTCAGGGGAGGCAAAGATCCAGGGGACATCTGGCAGGATCTGTACAGATCAAATGGCAGGAAGCCGCGGTCATTGCGGAACAGGAACCGGGATCTGGAAAGCGCCAGGGCCTTGGCTCGGAGGATTAGGGCCCTATATCCCGCCCATTGGCTTTGCAAAGGAACTTGCCGATGAAAACGCGTAGGCTTGGCCCGAACGGTCCCGAGGTGTCTGCTCTTGCCCTTGGCTGCATGGGCATGACGGATTTTTACGGCGTCCGTGACGACGCGGAATCGATCGCCACCATCCATCGCGCCATCGAGCTCGGCATCACCTTCCTCGACACCGCGGACATGTACGGCCCTCATACCAACGAAGAGCTGGTGGGCCGCGCCATCGCGGGCAAGCGCGAGCGCGTCTTCCTGGCCACCAAGTTCGGCATCCTGCGCGATCCGAGCAACCCTGCGGCACGCGGCATCAGCGGCCGGCCGGACTACGTCCGCAAATCCGTCGACGGCTCGCTGGCGCGCCTCGGCGTCGATCACATCGACCTCTATTACCAGCACCGCGTCGATCCCGACACGCCGATCGAGGAGACTGTCGGCGCCATGGCCGAACTAGTGAAGGCCGGCAAGGTGCGTCATCTCGGGCTCAGCGAAGCCTCGCCCGAGACCATCGTCCGAGCGCACAAGGTGCACCCGATTACGGCCGTGCAGACCGAATACTCGCTCTGGACTCGCGACCCCGAGGACGGCGTGCTCGCGACCTGCGCCGACCTCGGCATCGGCTTCGTCGCCTACAGCCCGCTCGGACGCGGCTTCCTGACCGGCGCCATCAAGAGCCCCGACGATTTTGCGCCCGACGACTACCGGCGCACGAGCCCGCGCTTCGTGGGCGAGAACTTCGTTAAGAACCTCACGCTGGTCGATAAGGTGCGCGAGATCGCAACCGCGAAGGGTATCTCGCCGTCGGAGCTGGCGCTCGCCTGGCTGCTCGCCCAAGCCGACTTCGTCGTGCCGCTGTTCGGCACCAAGCGGCGCACCTACCTCGAGCAGAACGCCAGCGCCGTGAACGTCACGCTGTCCGCGGACGAATTGGCGGCAATCGAGGCCGCATTCCCGAAGGGCGCCGCGGCCGGCACCCGCTATCCCGAAACCATGATGCGCGTGGTCAACGGGTAACGCCCGCCGAGGAAATGCGCCCGGAGCGCGATCGACGCCTTCCGCACGCCTTCCTCTCCTTGTACCCCGCAGCAAACAGCGCCTAAGTGCGTCCATGAGAAGTCGAATCGGGCCGGCAGGTACGCGGCCCGCCGAGGTTGCGGCAAAGGAGAGCCTGCCATGACACGACATCTGCTCGCCGTGACCCTGGGCACGCTGGCGCTCGTCGCGGTCTCCTTCGACGCCGACGCGGCCGGCAAACGCGCCAGGGACCGCACCACCGTCGAGCGCGACTGCAGACCGTTCAACGGTCCGTCCGGCTATGAAGGCAATCCGTGGTGCGACGGCGGCTGGAAGTTCGCCGAGGATTATCCGCCCGGCACCAGCCCCTACTTCGACGTCCTCGACCTGCCGCAAGTCCAGCGCCTGCGCCGCCGCTGGAGCGGCGATTGATCGTCCCTCGTAGCTGACCTTCGCGGCATGACGACGAGCGGCTGCCGCAGCCGCGATCGCAACGAGCGCTTCCCCACCTCCATTCGCTAGCGGCAGTAGCGTCGAGCGACGGGAACTTCTGGCCACCTTCGTTCCTTTCTTGTCGGCGCGAGCGCGGGTGAACACTCCGTGTCGCGTCTGGATTGAGCAGATAGTGATCCCGCTCGCCAAGATTGGAGTGATCATGACTATAACGAGACTAATCAGCGCCGTGGCCGGCCTGCTGGTGCTGGGCATGGCCTCGGCGCAAGCCGCGCCGGGCTTTTCGACGGCCAACGTCAACATGCGAACCGGCCCCGACACCGAATTCCCCAGCGTCGGCGTCATCCCGGAAGGCGATCAGATCGAGATCGCCGGCTGCCTGCGCGATGAATCCTGGTGCGACGTGGTCTGGGCCGGCAGCCGCGGCTGGGTCTACGGCGAGTATCTCGCCTTCGAGCGGCGCGGCGAATACGTGCCGCTGCCGGATGTCGGTGCCGCAGCCTTCCGCGTCCCGTTCGTAACGTTCGTCGCGCGAGATTATTGGGATCGCTATTACGTCGGCCGCCCCTGGTACAAAGACCGGTCGCGCTGGTACGCCTACAAGGTGCGCCCGCGTCCGGGCTGGCACGCGCCGCCTCCGGGCGCCCGCAAGGCAGGCTGGTGGCGCAAGGACTACCGCGCACCCGCGGGCCTGAAAGCGCCGCCTGACCATTGGCGCCGTGCCGACCGTCGTCAGGATCGCCGCGACGACAGGCGCGACAACCGTCAGGACCGGCGTGATGACAGGCGCGACGACCGCCACGATCATCGCTGACACGGATCCCTTCCGAGATGGAGAGAGCCCCGGCCCCCGCGCCGGGGCTCTCTTCATATTACGATTTGCGCACCCGCCAACGCCGAAAATTCTCTAAGCTCGAACGGGAGCGTGCCGTTCGAGTCTGGGGGAGCCTTGCATGAGTTGGAAAACCGCTTACCGATCGATCTATTACCGCGGCGCGCCGGAGCCCGCCGATCCGGACCTCGGCAAGGCCCATACGGCACTCCTCGTCATCGACGTGCAGAACGTCTACCTCACGCGCCCAGACCGAGCGACGCTGTCCCCCGCCGCGCAGGCGGACTACGACGCCTGGACGCCCTTCCACGAGCGCATGCACGCCACGGTGATCCCACGCACCCAGGATCTCCTCGCCAAGTTCCGCACGCACGGCATCGAATGCCTGTTCGCGCGCATCGCCTGCCACACGAAGGACGGCCGCGACCGGTCGCTCTCGCAGAAGATGCCCGGCTGGAACAACCTGCTGCTGCCGAAAGACGAAGCGCCGTCGCAGATCCCCGAGGCACTCGCGCAGGTCGGCGATGAGATCGTCGTCACCAAGACCACCGACAGCGCCCTGACAGGAACCAACCTGCGCCTGATCCTGACCAACCTCGGCATCAAGACCGTCGTGTGCTGCGGGATCTTCACCGATCAGTGCGTCTCCTCGACCGTGCGCAGCCTGGCCGATGAGAGTTTCAACGTCGTCGTCGTCGAGGACTGCTGCGCCGCCGGCAGCGACGAACTGCATCGCAAGGAGCTCGAGATCATCAACATGATCTACTGCAACGTCATGTCGTCGGCGGAGCTGAAGGCGTTGATGGCCGTCGGCTGATCATCGCACCAAATCACGAGTTGCAGCCGCCACGAGTGACATCGTTATCGGTGGACGGGCAGGACGTCTGCCTTGACAAACGGTTGCGAATAATCGAGAACATTTAGAGAACAACGCCAGCGAGACCGAATCCGGATCGCGGTATTTCGTATTTTATTCCAATGAGTTGGAAGAGAGACCCATGGCAGAGCCGACGATCGTCTGTCCGAGCTGCAGCACCGAGATCAAGCTGACGGAGTCCCTTGCCGCGCCGCTGATCGCGGACACGCGCCGGAAATACGAGCACGCCCTTACCCAGAAGGACGCGGAGATCGCCCGGCGCGAGACGCAGATCCGCAGCCAGCTGGCGACCCTCGAAAAGGAGAAGGCGGCCATCGGCGAGCAGGTTGCCGAGCGCGTCGCGGCCGAGCGCGAGCGCATCGCGGCCGAGGAAGCCAGGAAGGCAAAGCTCCTAGCCGCGGCCGACATGGAGCAGAAGAAGAAGGAGCTCGCGGACCTCCAGGACGTGCTGCGCGAGCGCGACGCCAAGCTGGCCGACGCGCAGAAGGCGCAAGCCGAGCTGATCCGTAAGCAGCGCGAGTTGGACGATCAGAAGCGCGAGATGGACCTCACCATCGAGAAGAAGGTTCAGGAGTCTCTGACCGCCGTCCGCGACAAGGCCAAGCTGGAGGCCGAGGAAGGGCTCAAGCTCAAGCTGCTCGAGAAGGAGGAGCAGATGTCCTCCATGCAGCGCCAGATCGAGGAGCTGAAACGCAAGGCCGAGCAGGGCTCGCAGCAGCTCCAGGGCGAGGTGTTGGAGCTGGAGCTTGAAGCCGCGATCCGCAGCAGGTTTCCGCGCGACGTCATAGAGCCGGTGCCGAAGGGCGAATTCGGCGGCGACGTGCTGCAGCGTGTGCTCGGTCCCCTGGATCAGCCCTGCGGCACCATCCTCTGGGAGTCGAAGCGCACCAAGAACTGGACCGACGGCTGGCTCGCCAAGCTGCGCGGCGATCAGCGCGCGGCCAAGGCCGACATGGCGCTCCTGGTCTCCAACGCGCTCCCCAAGGAGGTCGTAGGATTCGATCTCATCGACGGCGTTTGGGTTGTGGAGCCGCGCTGCGCCATCCCCGTCGCCATCGCCCTGCGCCAATCGCTCATCGAGCTCGCGTCCGCGCGCCATGCCCGCGAAGGCCAGGAAACCAAGATGGAGCTGGTTTACGACTACCTGACCGGCCCTCGGTTCCGCCACCGCGTCGAGGCGATCGTCGAGAAGTTCACCGACATGCAGGCCGATCTCGACCGCGAGCGCAAGGCGATGATGCGGCTTTGGGCCAAGCGCGAGGCGCAGATCAAGGGCGTCATTGAAGCGACGGTCGGCATGTACGGCGACGTCCAGGGTATCGCCGGCAAGGCGCTCGACGAGATCGACGCTCTTACGCTGCCGATGCTCGAAAGCACCGCCTTCGACACCGCCGCCGAATAGAGCCGGTCAGAGTTAGGTGGAAGCAGCCGCACCTAAATCTATCGCAACCCTTCGCCT
>JAFKKW010000572.1 GCA_017304275.1 Hyphomicrobiales bacterium
TGACGGCCAACGTCCGCACCATCCGCGAGATTCCGGCAAGCCTCGAGGGCAAGCGCATCCCGGACGTGGCCGAGGTGCGCGGCGAGATCTACATGAGCCATGCCGACTTCGCGCGATTGAACGAGAGCCAGGCCGCGACGGGCGGCAAGGTGTTCGCCAACCCGCGCAACGCCGCTGCGGGCTCGCTGCGCCAGCTCGATTCCGCCATCACCGCCGCGCGGCCGTTGCGCTTCTTCGCCTATGCCTGGGGCGAGATGTCGGACATGCCGGCCGAGACGCAGCGGGGCATGGTCGAGGCGTTCGCCAAGTGGGGATTGCCCGTCAATCCGCTGATGCGTCTCTGCGGCGATGCCGACGCGATGCTGGATTTTTACCGCGACATCGCCACCAGGCGCGCTGCGCTCGGCTACGACATCGACGGCGTGGTCTACAAGGTCAACCGTCTCGACCTGCAGGATCGCCTCGGTTTCGTATCACGCTCGCCGCGCTGGGCCATCGCCCACAAGTTCCCTGCCGAGCAGGCCGTCACCGTGCTGCGTGACATCGAGATTCAGGTCGGGCGCACGGGATCGCTGACGCCGGTTGCCAAGCTCGAGCCGGTGACGGTGGGCGGCGTCGTGGTCTCGAACGCGACGCTCCACAACGAGGATGAGATCGCCCGCAAGGATATCCGCATCGGCGACACCGTCGTCGTGCAGCGCGCGGGCGACGTCATCCCGCAAATCGTACGAGTCATCGAAGAGAAGCGCCCCAAGGGCACGCCACTTTATATGGCGCCCGAGGTATGGCTCGGCAGGGAGTTCAATGAGAAGGCCGATGTGTATAGGTGCGTTTGTTTTTGAAGCGCTTG
The DNA here is from genome assembly GCA_017304275.1 of Hyphomicrobiales bacterium. Classification (GTDB taxonomy): domain Bacteria; phylum Pseudomonadota; class Alphaproteobacteria; order Rhizobiales; family Hyphomicrobiaceae; genus Hyphomicrobium_C. Next base: position 851 of record JAFKKW010000572.1, read on the forward strand.
TTTCGATGGAGCGATTTGATCTCATTTGGGCAGCTTTGGTATTGTCTTGTGGGAGTTGCTTTCACGCGAACCGGCCTTCGCCCACCACTCGTCGCTGGAGGAGTTCAAGGTTGCAATTACTGTCAGTAATGAGAGGCCGCCTCTGCCTGCTGACTGCCTGCCCTCGTGCGTCTACATAGCTACACATGTGTTTTTATCGCTATTGTATTTCCATCTCTATATCTCCTC
>JAFKKW010000143.1 GCA_017304275.1 Hyphomicrobiales bacterium
GCATCCTGAGGGGGCCGCGCGCCGTCGCGTAGGGGGCGTCCCTGTCATCCTCGGCTTTATGCCGAGGATCCATCGGGCAGCGGCCGTAAGGGTGCACTTCAGCGACGAGCGCTCCCCGCGAGGCTCCGTGGGTCCTCGGGACAAGCCCGAGGATGACAATGGAGTGAGCGGCGCGCATTGAACCGCAGTTTCAAAGCGAGAGCATTCACGGCGGTACGGCGCTTTACTTCGCCTTAAGGGCTCGGGTCCTATAGTCCTCCTGTTCCCGGATCTCATAGCGCGTAACGTCGAACATCCGTGCTGCGTCATACACAACACGATTGGCGAGTCAGGCTGCGGCAGGCGACGGTGTTGCTTCTCTGCCTTGGTTTAACGGCCTATTTCGCCTTTCATACACTCAATGGCCGTCACGGCCTCGAGGCGCGGGAAAAACTGCTCGAGCGTCAAAGCGCGCTCGAGTTCGAGATCCAAAGCCTCGAGGCCGTGCGTGCCAAGCTCGAGCGCGACGTCGCGCTGCTGCGCCCGGACCTGCCTGATCCCGATCTGGTCGAGGGGATTGCGCGCGAGGTGCTGGGTTTTGCCAATCCGCGCGACACGATCGTGATGGAGCCGGCCGCGCCACTCTGAAATCTGCCGTCAAGCTGCCACAGGTGTCGGTCACTAGAGCCGCGCCGGTTTTGGTGGACTCGCAGAACGGCTCCAGACTTTCGTCTGGTCGTGTTTCTGGCGGAAACCGATTCCAACTTTGCGGACGTACTCCAACCTCGCGTGCGCCGCGCGGTAACGGTGCACTGCAGCATTCGGCGTCCCGGTTTTCTCCTGTGTCCCGTCGCGCAGGTTTCGTAGTATGGCGTCACAGTAATGGCCTGGAGCGCTCTGCGCGCGGGCCGCATGTTGTCCTGTCGAAACGAGGAGCAGAGATGGCGGGCAGCGTCCTTGGTCCCAACACCGTAGAGACCGGTTCGGTCTCCACGAACGAGGAGATCGCGGCCTACCGCTCGATGCTGCTGATCCGGCGCTTCGAAGAGAAGGCCGGCCAGCTCTATGCGCTGCAGGCGATCCATGGGGCGTGCCCGCTCTGCATCGGGCAGGAGGCGTCCATCGTCGGTACGATGATGGAAGCGCGCGAAACAGATCCCGTCATTACTGGCTATCGCACCCACGGCGCGGTGCTGGCGCGCGGTGTCGAGCCGCGACTCGTGATGGCGGAGCTGACGGGGCGCAAGAGCGGCCTTGCGCACGGCAAGGGCGGCACGGTCAGGATGTTTGCACCCGAGCATAAGTTCTTCGGCGGACACGGCAGCGGCGGACTCGGCGTGCCGCTCGGCGCGGGTCTGGCGTTCGCCTCGCGCTATCGCGGCGACGATGCGGTGACGCTCTGCTTCTACGGCGACGGCGCGGCGGTGCGCGGGCGCGTGCTCGAAGCCTACAAGGCCGCGGCGCGCTGGTCGCTTCCGATCGTGTTCATCGTCGACAACAACACGGCAGCGCCGGGCGCCAGCATCGTGCTCGGCTCGGTGCCGTCCGCGCTTTCGGAAAGCGGACGCCCGTTCGCCATTCCGGGCGAGCAGGTCGACGGCATCGATGTCAGACGCGTACGGGCAGCGGCGCGGCGCGCCATCGAGCGAGCGCGGCGCGGTGATGGGCCGACGGTGCTCGAAATGCTGACCTATCGCTACCGCGGTCACGGCGGCGTGCCGGCGCGCGCGGGGGCCAACGCCGAACGGCGCATCGAGGACGCCGATCCCATCGTCAAGGCGCGGGCCCGCCTCCTGGCGGACGGGCTGCTCAGCGAGCGCGCTCTCAAGGTGCTCGAGAAAGAGGTCAAGGAGATCGTGGTGGCGGCCGCGGCTTTTGCGCGCTCGGAGCCGGTGCCGGAGGCCGGCGATCTCCTGGCGTCGGTGGGAGCCTAGCATCCATGCGCCGACAAATCCTCATGCCGCCGATGACGCCGTCGATGACCGACGGAAAGATTTCGCGGTGGCACGTGTCCGAAGGCCAATCGGTGGCGGCGGGCGATCTCCTGGTCGAGGTGGCGACGCCGACGGCGACGTTCGAGATCGAGGCGGACAACGAGGGCCATGTCGAGCGCATCCTGGTGCCGGCCGGCACCGAGGGCGTGAAGGTCAACACGCCGATTGCGATCCTGCTCGGTGTGGCCACGGGCGAAGGACGCTCGCCTGCGTTGGGCTTTGCCTCGTTCGAACCATTGCGGCGCGATGGGCCGCGCGGCTCGGCGCGCGCGCCCGCCGCGCGCCCGGCCGCCCAGGGTCAGACCTATCGCGAAGCGTTGCGCGATGCGCTGGCGGCCGAGATGCGCGCGGACCCGTCCGTGTTCGTGATCGGTGTCGACGTGGCGCAGAACCGGGGTGCGCCGAAGGTGACGCAAGGGCTTGTCGATGCGTTCGGGCCCGAGCGCGTCGTCTCCGTTCCGTCGCTCGACGAGGCGCTGTTCGGCATGGCCGTCGGCGCTGCGTTCGCGGGGCTCAAGCCGGTGGTTCAGCTCGACGCCTGGGGGCGATCGCTCGAAACGCTCGCGCCCGCCCTCATCAGCGCGGCACAGACGTTCTATCTCTCGGGTGGCCGACTTCCGGTGCCGATCACGTTGCGCGGACCGAACGGATTCGTGCCGGGCATGACCGGCGAGGGCGCACGCTGCGTGGCGGCGGCGCTGGCGCGGATCCCGGGCCTGAAGGTCGCGCAACCGGCAACGGCGTCGGCTGCGCGCGCGCTGCTTTCCGCGGCCATCCGCGATCCGGGGCCGGTCGCGGTGCTCGAGCACGAGTTGCTCTACACGACGAGCGAATCCGTTGACCCAGCCGATGACTGTTCGCTCGGCGTGGCGCGGATTGTCCGTGCCGGCGCGGATGTGACCCTCGCGGCGGCCGGACATGCGGCGGTGAGCGCGCTCATGGCTGCCCACGCGCTCGCGCTCGACGGAATCGAGGCGGAGGTCGTCGACCTCATGTGCGTGGCGCCGCTGGACCGGGAAGCGATCGCGGCGTCGGTGGCGCGGACCGGCCGCCTGGTTACGGTCGAGGACGGAACGGGCGACCTCGGCGTGGGTGCGGAGATCGTGGCGTTCATCGCCGCGGAGCACTTTGGTGCGCTCAAGTGTGCTCCGGTGCGCGTCACGGGTGCGCGCGTGCCGATGCCGTACGCGGCTGCGCTGCAAGGGCTGGCGGTGCCGAACGCGGAGCAGATCGCGCGCGTCGTGTGCGACGTCGTGCGCGGTCGGTAGCCGACGCAGCCTGGCAGATTACTCAGCAAAAGGTCGGGTTTAGCGTTTTCCGGCATGGCGGGCGGCGCGGCGTTTCGCGGTGGGCTCCCAAGCGGCGGCCGGATTTCGACGGCCAGCAGCGAGGCTTGTGCGATGTGGCGCCTCTGCAACGGGACCGTGCTTTCCACTGATTCGCCCCTGTCAAATCGGCCCATGCACGGGCATTTTAGGGCGGGCTGCTTGTGACCGGCTCGGAGTCGACCGTAGACCAGAATAACGTACGGGCTATTTCATGCCGTAAAGTACGTCACGGGGGACACCATGCATACCTCTTCAAAGTTTCTGTTTTTAACGGGCTGCACCGCCTTATTGCTTGGCGGATGCTCGTCGAGCGGCGGGCTGTTCAGCGGCAATCCGCTGACGACGCAATCGATCTCGACGTCGACCGCCAACACGCCCGTGGTGGCGGCGGCGCCAAAAGTCGATCCGGCCTGCTACACGATCGCTCAGCGGATCGAAACGCTGCGCAAGGACGGGCTGACGGAACGCCTGGAGAAAGCGGCTGCCGGCAAGTCGTCGACGGTTGCAGTCAAGCGCACCTCGCTCGCGCAGGCGGCCGAGCTCGACAAGGCGAATGCGGAATTCCAGGCCAAGTGCTCGGCGTTCGGGCCACGTCCCATGCAGGCGGCGGCCCAGGTTGCGCCGGTCGGCAACTCGTCCCAGGTGGTTTCAGCGACGGCGCCCAGCAGCACGGGTGGCGGCACGATCGCGCCTCCGGTCGTTCAGCAGCGCTAACCGCACCGATCTGTCGCAGCGGCGGTTCATATCCAGGTTGCTTGACCGGTTCCCCCGTGCCGGCAGGCAGCCTGCGCTTGCCCGCCCGGCGCGAACACGATACAGCTTCGTGAGCTGCTGCACCGTGGCCACACTTTGGTGCGAATGGCATGACAGGTGCGGCCAGGGGTTCAACAACTCCGCCGAAAAATCTAACGTATTCGCGTGGATTTGCTGCGAGGAGACTTCCTGACCATGACTGCGAGGGTGCGCGGCGGCGCGTTTCGTCTTGCTCTGCTTGGCGCCGCGGGCACGGCTGTGCTCGTCGGTGGGTGCGCGTCCGGAGGGACCGGCGGTCCGACGACGAAGGCGCTCGCGAACGGCGAGAGCTGCGCCTCGGTCAAGCAGCAACTCAACAAACTCGATGCACGCGGCGTCCCGGCCTCGGTGCAGGCGCAGGCGGCAGGCAAGAAGATCAGCGCCCAGCAGAAGGCGGACGCCGATCTCTACAACCAGCTTCTCAACGACTATCTCGGCGCGCGCTGCCACGTCTGACGCGCGCGTGTGCGTCCGGCTTTCCGCCGCGGTTCGCCGGCCATCCCCGGCTTTCGGCACGATAGCGGCCGTCATCGGTTCGGGGTAGTCTCACGCCGCTTCCCGACAACGCCAGGGCGCAAGATCCGGCTCGTGGAGCGGCACTCATCTCAGGGGAGCGACATATGGACTACGTGCAGTTCGCGACGGACAACAAGACCTGGATCATCATGATCGTCAACGGCCTGATCGCCGGCTGGCTGGCGGGGCTGCTGCTCGGCGGCGGCGGATTGATCCGCAACCTTCTGGTCGGCCTGATCGGCGCCGTGGTCGGCGGCTATCTGGTCGCGGCCGGCCTGCTGACGCTGCCTTACGATTTCGACTCCTACATCCCCTACGGCAACCAGATCGCGGTTTCGACGGTCGGCGCGCTGCTGGTCGTCATCGTGGCCCGCTTCCTCGGCGGGCGCTGACGCCGCAGTAGGCGCGTCAGCAGCCTTGGGCTAAGCTTGAGTGATGGTCACCGTCCTCGATACGCGCTCGCCGCGCCCGCGCCATCCGGAGAAGGCGCATCGGCCGGATCAGCCGATGCTGCCGAAGCCGGACTGGATCCGCGTGCGGGCGCCGGGTTCCGAGGGCTTTCTCGCGACGCGGGCGATCGTGCGCGCGCATGGGCTGGCGACGGTCTGCGAGGAGGCGGGCTGCCCCAACATCGGCGAGTGCTGGCAGAAGCGGCACGCGACCATGATGATCATGGGCGACATCTGCACGCGCGCCTGCGCATTCTGTAACGTGGCGACGGGACGGCCGCGCCCGCTCGATGCGAACGAGCCGCAGCGGGTCGCGGATGCCGTGGCGGCGCTGGGGCTCGCGCATGTGGTTATCACCTCCGTCGACCGCGACGACCTCGACGACGGCGGGGCTTCTCATTTCGCGGCTGTGATCGAAACGGTGCGGAAGGCGGCGCCGGCGACGAGCATCGAGGTGCTGATCCCGGACTTCCTGCGCAAGGAGGACGGACTCGGCCGCGTGGTCGCGGCGCGACCGGACGTGCTCAACCACAACCTCGAAACGGTGCCGGGGCTTTACGTGCGCATCCGCCCGGGCGCGCGCTATTTCCATTCGCTGCGGCTCCTGCAGCAGGCGAAGGAAATCGATGCGTCGATGTTCACCAAGTCGGGCCTCATGGTCGGGCTT
>JAFKKW010000558.1 GCA_017304275.1 Hyphomicrobiales bacterium
GCTTTTCGCGCACGATCGAGCGCTCGAACAGGAACGGTGAGGCGAACAGCGCCTCGAGCGCCGTCGGCCGCGGGCGCGACGGCGACGGCACCGTCGTCCCCGACACGTCGACGGCGATCAGGACATCCGCCTCGCCCGCGATGAGATCGAACGGCAACGGATTGGTGAGACCGCCGTCGATGAGGCTGCGTCCATCGATCAGCACCGGCTCGAAAATCGCAGGCAGCGCCATGCTGGCTGCCACGGCGGGTTTCAGCGCACCCGCGGAGAAAACCGCCGCCTCCAGCGCATAGAAATCGCTCGCCACCACGCGCAGCGGGATCGAAAGCTCTTCGAACGTCTGCGGCACGCCCTTGGGCAGAACGAGGTCGAGCAGCACGCCGGGCGCGAGAAAAGCCGACCGCGCGGATACGAAATCCCAGAACCGGCCGCTCCCCTGCACGCGCGCGGCGAAAAGGTCGCGCACGAGCCCGATGCGCTTGGTCAACACATCTTCCGTGTGGCTACGAATATCGCGGGCTGAAAGCCCGGCCGCATAGGCCACGCCGTAAAGCGCGCCGATCGACGTTCCGGCAATGATTTTCGGTTTGATTCCAAGCTCGTCGAACACTTCGAGCATGAGGATGTGCGCAAGCCCGCGCGCACCCCCGCCGCCCAGAACGAGACCGATTGAAGGCGGCCGCCGCGACCCGTCCCGGCCGCGTTTTGCCGCAATGCGCGGGGGCGCCGCGTCTGCCATGATTGAGCCTCAGAGATAGCTTCTCTGCCCCATCTTATGCAGGTCCGGCGCCCGGACGAAACCGCGACGACGGAAGAGCACCTGCCTCAAATTCGATGACCACGCGCCGAGCATGGCCCGAAATCGAGGCCAAAGAATAAAGACGTGCTCGCCGGTCATTCAACGACGGAGACGATCATGACGACCACCTGGGCCATCCGCGCCGCAACCATGATGCTCGGCCTTTCGCTGGCCGCCGCCGCCGCTTCGGCCACCCCTTCCGACCGTTCGGCGGAGATGCCCGCCTCGATCGGCAACGCCATCGCCGCCCGCATCATCGCCGTGAAGTGCAA
>JAFKKW010000144.1 GCA_017304275.1 Hyphomicrobiales bacterium
AGCCAAGGCCAGACACGATCACATTCAGGACGAGCTCGCCAGCCTCGATGAAGCCGACGATCCCGCCGCCCGCCTGCCCGAGGTTCAGAAGGCGGCGCAGGAAAAACGCACGGCCCTCTCGGTCGCCCAGGCACGCGTCGCCACACACGCCCGCGAGCGCGAAGCCAGCAACCGGCGCGTCGAGACCATCGCTTCCGAGCGCACGCGGTGGGCCACCCGCAGCGAGAGCGCCACCCAGCACATCGCCGCGCTCGAAGAACGTCTCGCCAAGACCAAAAGCGACATCGCCGCGCTGGAGGAGGTGATCCCGGCCCTCGACGAACGCCGCCAGAGCCTGCTCGGCGCGCTGTCCGATGCCGAGGCCGCGCGCAACGCCGCCGCCGACGACCTCGCCCGCGCCGAAACCGCGCTGCGCACGGCGAGCCAGACCTTGAAGGAAACGCAAGCGGCCGTCGCCGCGGCGCGTGAGGCGCGGGTGCGCATCGAGACGCGACTCGAAGGCGCCCGTACGCGTCGTCAGGACGAGGCGCGCCGCATTCGCGAGGCGCTCAACGTCAACCCCGAGGACTGCCTAAGCCTCGCGGGGATCGCACCCTCGGAGTCCCTTCCCGCGCTGTCTGACGCCGACCGCAGCCTGCAGCGCCTGAAAGCGGACCGCGAGCGCCTCGGCGGCGTCAACCTGCAGGCCGACGACGAGCTGACGACGTTCCTCGAGCAGATGAGCACGATGGAAACGGAGAAGGATGACGTCGAGCAGGCCATCGCCAAGCTCCGGAGCGCAATTCAGCAGCTCAATCGCGAGGGCAAGAAGCGCCTCGACGAAGCCTTCGACACCGTCAACGGCCACTTCCAGCGCCTGTTTACCACGCTGTTCGGCGGCGGCGAGGCCCGCCTCGAAATGGTGCAAGGCGAGGACCCCCTCGAATCCGGCCTCGAGATCGTCGCCAAGCCGCCGGGCAAGAAGCCGGCGACCCTCTCCCTGCTCTCGGGCGGCGAGCAGACGCTGACCGCACTCTCGCTGATCTTCGCCGTGTTCCTGACCAACCCTTCGCCGATCTGCGTGCTGGACGAGGTCGACGCCCCGCTCGACGACGCGAACGTCGACCGCTTCTGCACGCTGATGGAGAAAATGTCCGAGGAAACCGCGACCCGCTTCCTGGTCATCACCCACCACCCGATGACCATGATGCGCATGAACCGGCTGTTCGGGGTCACGATGGCGGAGAAGGGCGTTTCCCAGCTCGTTTCGGTTGACCTCGAGACCGCCAAATCCTTCCGCGAGGCGGGCTGAACGATCGGGGTGCGGACGGGCGTGAAAACCAGTGATGCCCTAATGAAAATACACCCGATACTGAGGGGTCGCGCGGCACCGGGGCTGCGCGGTTTCGCCGTACCCCCCGGACACTCCCAAAAATGTGGCCATTGCTTGACTCCAGGGATGACCACTCTATTGTGCGCGCCGATTGAGGCTGACACCCCGAGGTTTTGCCATGCCGGATGAACGGAACGGCGAAGGTGTTGGCCGAGGCGAGATCTCACCCGCCGACAGAGCGAAATTCAAGCAGCGGGTCGGGGACCTCGGCAAGCAGCTTGAAGAGGCGCGGTCGCAGCAGGCTGAGAACGAGCCGGCGAGAGACAGTGCGATCAGGGCACGCGGGATGGCATACGGACTGCGCATGGCGTCCGAGCTCGTCGGTGCGGTTCTGGTCGGCGGCCTCATCGGGTATTTTCTGGACCAAGCTCTCGGCTCATGGCCGTGGCTGTTCCTGGTTTTCTTCCTGTTGGGCTTCGCCGCTGGCGTGCTCAACGTCATTCGGGGCTTCACGCGGCTCCAGGCTGAAATTAAGGAGGCGACGCGCGGCGACATCGGCCACGCGGTGCCGGACGACGAGGACGACTGAGGGACCAGGGGACGGATGGCCAGCGAAGGCGCTTCGGGCGGCATGCCCGATCCAATCCATCAATTCGAGATCAAGCGGCTCATCCCGATGGAGCTTTTCGGGTATGACGCCTCGTTCACCAACTCGTCGCTGTTCATGGTGATCGCGGTTGCCCTCATCGTGGGCTTCCTGCTGTTCGCCATGCGCGGTCGCGCGCTGGTGCCGTCGCGCACGCAATCGCTGGCCGAGACGTCCTACGAGTTCGTCGCCGGCATGACGCGCGAGGGCATGGGCGAGCAGGGAATGAAGTTCTTCCCGCTGATCTTCACGCTCTTCATGTTCATTTTCACGCTCAACATGCTCGGCATGATCCCGGGCGCGTTCACGGTCACGAGCCACATCGTCGTCACCGCGGGGCTCGCGGTGCTGGTGTTCGTCACCGTTCTCATCCTCGGATTTGCCAAGAACGGCCTTCACTTCCTGAAGCTGTTCGTGCCGTCCGGCGTGCCGATCTACATTCTGCCGCTCGTCACCATGATCGAGATCATCTCGTTCCTGTCGCGGCCGGTGAGCCATTCGGTCCGTCTGTTCGCCAACATGCTGGCCGGTCACATCACGCTCAAGGTATTCGCCGGCTTCATCATCATGCTGCTCGGGGCAGGCGCCTACGGCGCCATCGCGCCGCTGCCGCTGCTGGGCGCAGTCGCCCTCACCGCACTCGAGTTCCTGGTGGCATTCCTGCAGGCTTACGTCTTCACGATGCTCACCATCATGTACCTCAACGACGCGCTGCACCCGGGACACTGATCACGGGTTCGGCACACAGCTATTCCGCAAAACCTACCTAAGAGGAGACGTTTCATGGATCCCGCTTCCGCAAAGCTCATCGGCGCTGGCCTTGCCGCCATCGGCACGGGCGCCGCTGCGATCGGCGTCGGCAACCTGTTCGGCCAGTTCCTGCAGGGCGCGCTCCGCAATCCGTCGGCTGCTGACGGCCAGTTCGGCCGCCTGATCTTCGGCTTCGCCGTGACGGAAGCGCTCGGCATCTTCGCGCTGCTGATCGCGTTCCTCCTGCTCTTCACCTGATCCAATGGACTGCCCGGGAGGATGGGCCGCGCTCGTCCTCCCGGCCACCGTTGAATCGGCAATTTCGCTACGGAAGAGACCATGGCTGATCCCGTGACGGCCGGAACCGAGGTCCCGCATGATGCGGGGCACGCGAAGGTGTTCCCACCGCTCGACCCCAACAACGTCTCGCCCCAGCTCATCTGGCTGGCGTTTACGTTCGTCGCCCTCTACGTCCTCTTGTCGCGCGTGGTGCTCCCGCGCATCGGCGAGGTGATCGAAGAGCGCAAGGATCGCATCAAGCGCGATCTGGCGGCTGCGGAGCGCCTCAAGGGCGAGACAGAGAAGGCGCTGTCGTCCTACGAGAAGGCGCTTGCGGATGCGCGTGCGAATGCCTCGTCCATCGCTCGCCAGACGCGTGACCAACTGACCGCCGAGGTCGACAAGGAGCGCAAGGCCGTCGAGGACCATCTCGCCCGGAAGCTGGCGGATGCCGAGACCAGCATCGGCGCCACGAAGGCCAAGGCCCTTGCCAGCGTCAAGGACATCGCCGGCGACACGGTCACGGCGATCGTCGGAGCGCTGTCCAACGTCAACGCGACCAAGGACGACATCGACCGCGCGCTCGCCGCAGCCGGCGGCAATAAGTGAGGCCGCCATGCTGAACCCCGCCGTCGCTGAATTCTGGGTCCTGATCGCGTTTCTGCTGTTCATGGGCATCCTCGTCTGGAAGGGCGTGCCCGCCCTGATCGGCAAGGCGCTCGACAACCGCGCCGCCGCGATCCGCGCCGAACTCGACGACGCCCGCCGCCTGCGTGAGGAAGCCCAGCAGCTTCTCGCCGACTATCAGCGCAAGACGCGCGAGGCGGAGGACGAGGCGAAATCCATCGTCGAGGCTGCGAAGCGCGAGGCCGAGAGCGTCGCCGCCGAGACCCGCAAGGCACTCGCCGAGCAGGTCGAGCGTCGCACCAAGACCGCCGAGGAGAAGATCGCCCGCGCCGAGGCGCAGGCGCTCGCCGATGTGCGCGCCGCCGCCGTCGACCTCGCCGTCAAGGCTTCCGAAGGCGTCCTGAAGGCCAAGCTCGCAGGCGAGGCCGGTGCCTCTCTGGTCGACACGGCCATCCGCGACCTCAAGGGCAAGCTGAACTGACGCCCACGCGGCGAACGACCGAAATCGAAAAGCCGGGCCCCATCGCCCGGCTTTTTTGTTTGCAACCTGACAGCTCGCCGTTCCTGCCCTGCCGGACCGCCGGCGCCGAGTGCCAATCACCCCGCCGCAATCAGCCCGGCAAAGCAGATCAGCACGACAGCGGAGAGACGCGGAACGAGCCGCGAGCCAAGTCCGCAAGTCGCGCGCGCCACCAGCACGCCCACGCCAATCCAGCTCAACGCGGCCACCATCACGAAACCCGCAAACGCGAGCACATAAAAAAGCGCGGTCGCCTGCGACAGCGGAAGGACGCCGAACGCAAATACGATGGCTTTCGGGTTGAGCAGGGTCGTGATGAAGACGCGCTCGAAACTAACGCCGGCCGAAGCACCATCGAGAACGCCGCGACGCGACCAGAGCTCGAACGCAGCGAACAGAAGATAAGCCCCGATCGCGAGACGCAAGACCGTCTCGATCGCGGGATAGGCGGCGAGCAGGCCGCCAAGCACAAGATGGAGCGCGCCAATCGCAAACAGATAACCGCCGATCTCCGCGGGAACCAGGGACAGCGAGCGTTTGACGCCGACGAGCGCCCCCGAGGTCGCGAGAAGCGTATTCGTCGGACCAGGCGCACTCAAAATCGCGAGCACGGTGAGCGTGAAGAGAAACGGATCCTGCATGAGCGGAGATGTCTTCGCTCCAACGAGCGCACGCCTTGATCCAGATCAGGAACCCGTCGTCGGCGTAAACGACAGAGCTTGGCCACAGTGGCCGGGATCGTATGATGATCTAAACATGCCCTAACGCGAAACCGGGAAGGAGCCGAGGCCGTGCCCGATGCGCCGCAATGGCTGGAGCCCTGGTATCCCGTCGACGAAGCTGCTATCTGCGCCGGCCTCGAACACCAGCTCGCCGTGGAGATATCACCCCGTCATGTCCTCTACGGAGCCGACGTCCATCTGATCGCCCGCCACGGCGATACGGACGATGCGCTCTTTGCACTTGCCGATGGACGCGTCGCCGAGGTGCACCTGACATGGAGGAAAAGCATGGAGCAGGATCCACGATGGCCGGCGACCGCGATCTTCGACACGCGCGAACAGTGGGCGGCCGAGAGCATGCGCCCGCTCCACGAGGCGCTGAGGCAGATGCGCTGATCTTGACTAGCCCGCGTTCGGCGTATTGCGGTCGAAGCCGACGTAGACCTCGAACTCGCCCGGACGCGAGCCCTCAGGTACGTTGAACGTAACCGTGCGCACGGCGGAGAAGTAGCCGATCGGATTCTCGACCGCGACCGAGGCATCCACGCGCAGCTTGTCCTCGGTGATCCGCTCGCGCTTGGCGTCGGTGACGAACACATTGATGGGCAACGAGATCGGCCCCGAGTTGCCGCGCGGTCCGAGCAGGATACGCCCGGAGAAACCATACTTCACGGTGACCTGCGAGCCGTTCATGTGGCACTCGCGCGCAGTCTTGGTGATTTCGCCGCGATGCATGATGGCGAGCCCGTCGCCGACGCGGCCCGGCTCGTAGATGGTGACGTAGCTGTCGCGCGGCCAGGTCACGAAGCGCGGGCAACCGGGCTGGCTG
>JAFKKW010000145.1 GCA_017304275.1 Hyphomicrobiales bacterium
TTGGAACGGAGCCGTCTTCGCCAATACTGTGACTAGCGTGGCGATGCGAGCCCATGCCCGGCTCATCCATACCTATATCCGCAGCCGTATTTAGGTGGACGTAATGACAACGCGGACCATCCGATCGATTGCGGTGTTCAATGAAGCCTTCACTCTCCGCGGGATCGATGGCGAGTTGCCAGCCGGCAGTTACCGGATCGAGACCGAGGAGGAGCTAATCGAAAGCTTGTCCTCTGTTGCCCTTCGGCGGCTGGAAACCACGATCGAGATTCCTGCAATCGGATCTGTCAGCCTTAAGAGACAGATCGTCCCTATTGATCCTCTCGATCTCGCGGCAGCCCAGGAGCGGAACTCCGCTCGTCCACTAGAGGCGCCACAGATCGGCGTAGCGCAACGCTAACGCAAATGGGCACACGGAACGCTCCATCTCCCCACCTTGGCTTGCCTCGCTGTACGTCACGATGTTCACAGGCGCCGATTGCACGGAAACCGACACAGAACGACGCATAGCGGTTGCGTCAGCGATCGCTGCTCTCCAAGGCCGTATCATCCGCTAAGCAAGATCGATCTCGGCCGGTAGATAGCTCGTAACTTCGAGACCAACGGCCTGCTCGCGCACCTGCGGTGCGCTCCAAGTCCTCATGGTTGTCTCCATTGATTGGACGAATGCCCATTGCATCGGTCGCAGTAACGGAGATGGGGATCTCTGCCGCCAAGCGCCAATCACGTTTGCGTTTTTTTCGATCGGCGCCCGACGCGTCATGCATTTTGGGATCTGAGTAGTATCCGAATCTGATGCCGCGGTCATGCTGACGCTAAGCTAGGTTTTATGCCATCCACGGTCATCATGGAGGCACGTAGCGCGAGGAGTTGCCGCGTTGATCTTCCGACATCATAGCTTCTTTGCCGCGCTCGCTATCGCCGTCTGTGCAACGACCTTAGCCGCCGTTCCGGCAGGTGGTCAGGACACCACGTCTGCGCCCACCGTGCCGCATGCACAAGAGCCCCGCGGGCTTGGCAACTATGGTCGAGCGACAAAAGAGGAGAAATTGGCGTCCTGCATGGCACTCTGGGAGCCTGCGACGCATATGACCAAGTCGCGGTGGAGGACAGTCTGCCAGCGCATGCAAACCGATGACTGAGTTGTCGATATGATCGTTCATGATGCCAGTGGTTTCAGGACACCTCACCCCCGGAGTGTCTCTCGGCTATCTCACATTGCTATATTGACGATGGGATCGGAGAGGTGAGGACGCGCTATAAGAAGGCGAAGGTCATCACAGAAGCAGAAGCCCGCTACATCATCGCTCATGGGACCGCGTCATCCAGTGAATGGGTCGTCGTCCAGTATATGGACCAATGGCTCGACATACGTGGGATGACAAAAGCAGAGATCACAGAGCTGATCGAGGATCTAGATCGAAAATTGGCGGAGGATCTTGCAGCGGGAATCACAAACCCGCATTAGGGCGTACCCTTTTGTAGATCTCAGTTCACTCTACCCCACTTAGAAGTACCGATCATGTTTGGCATGTTTTCAGTGAGAGCCTTCTATGTTTGCAAACAAGAAGTCGATCGACCCTACACCGATACAAGATCCCGTCATTCCTGTTGGGCAGAGGAAAACGATGGAGACGCTGATGCCGGGTGACTGCCGCTGGCCAATCGGAGATCCGCAGTTGTCCGGCTTCCATTTCTGCGGGAGCCGTAAAGTCGATGGGCGCTCTTACTGCGATTTGCATCTTCGTCGCGCGTTCCAGCCAACACGGCCTCGCGCAGTGGCCTATCCTAACCTCGTGTCGTAGAAGCGTATACAGGCATCGTCTTCGAGCAGTGTGTGCGAATGCAGGCGGACTCCGGAGTGATTACATTGATGACTGAGTGTCTTGAGGTTTCCCGTGAGCTTGATCGCTTGATCACCCTAGGCCATCAGGACGCCAGCCTTCTGACGGCACTGCGGCGCAAGTTTCCCGGTTTGACGCAGGCCGACCTTGAGGCGGCTTTCGATAGGGTCATTGCCGACCGTGGGCTTACACTCGATCCCGAAAAGACCCTTTGAGCGCTTCAAGTCGGTGGCTGGTCACGTCCGGCATTGAGGACGCTTGCCTATGGCGTTGGCTTGGCATTGCCCTTGACCACTAGCGCGCACGTGGTGCGGCCATTCACGCTACAGTGGCGGTCGGCGGCCCGTCGGTCCGCGACCGGATCGGGGATCAAGGGGAAGAATTCATGGCGCGTCATCTCATCGTGAGGCACACGACAGAATATCACTATGCCGAACCGGTTTCGTTTGGCCGCCATCGCATGATGTTTCGACCGCGCGACAGCCACAGCCTGCGGCTGTTGAATACGGAGCTGTCGATCACGCCGACGCCCGCGAGCATCAGATGGATGTACGACGCCTTCGGTAACTCGGTGTCCTACGCCGAGTTCGGAGACGAACGCGCCATGTGCCTGCGTTTTATGAGCGAGATTGGCATCCTTCACTATGAGGCGGCCCAGCCAACCGATCTCCTGCTCGACCCAGCTCAGCGTTTTCCGTTCGCCTACGATGCCGACGAAGTACCGGACTTGCAGTCAGTCATGAGAGTCCACCGCCCGGATCCAGATGGCCAGCTCGCCGAGTGGGCGGTCAACGTAGCAAGATCGAGCGATGGCGGAACGCTATCCGTCCTCGTAGACATGATGGAAACCATCCATCGCGAATTCGTGTACCTGAGCCGTCCGAAGGCCGGAACGCAGGAGCCCGCGCAAACGCTCGCGCTTGGCACCGGGAGTTGCCGCGACTTCGCATTGCTTATGATCGAAGCACTTCGGTCTTTGGGTTTCGCTGCCCGATTTGTGACGGGATATATCTATACGCCTGGGACCACCAACCACCAAGGTGGTGGCGCGACCCATGCCTGGTTGCAGGTTTACCTGCCAGGATGTGGCTGGGTGGAGATTGATCCCACCAACGGAATATTCGGTAATCGCGACCTCATTCGAATCGCCGTCGCCCGCGACCACCGACAAGCGGTGCCGTTGTCAGGCAGCTTCGTCGGCACGTCGTCCGCATTTCTCGGCATGAGTGTGTCGGTCTCCGTAGTCGGCGCGGAAGCCGAAACGGCTCTGACTTAATAGTTGGCGCGATTGCGCTCGACGAAAGACAGAAAAGGTCTACGGTGTCCCGTCGCGGCAGGTTGTCGAGCGGCGAGAGCGAGGACGACCTTGCATGAAGCTACGTGTTGGCTACGAACTGGACTACGAGTTTCCGCAGCCCACACCCGTTATCCTGGTGCTGAACGTGCACCATTCCCGTGTCTCCGATTTGCAGGCACCTGATCATGTCATCGTCACCCCGTCGGTTCCGATCTCCGGCTATCGGGACGGCTTCGGGAACTGGTGCAATCGGCTCGTTGCTCCAGCCGGAGCGATGCGCATTGCCTCCGATTCGCTCGTGCATGATACCGGGATGCCAGATCCGACCGTGCCGGATGCTATGCAAATCCCGATCGAAAACCTGCCCGAGGAGGCGTTAGTCTTCCTGTTGGCCAGCCGTTTCTGCGATTGCGATCAAATGCTGGACCTGGCGTGGACCCACTTCGGCCACGGGGCAACCGGCTGGGCTCGTGTCCAGGCGATTTGCGACTTCGTGCATCGGCACATTGCTTTCGGCTATGAGCACGCCCGCGTGACGCGGACGGCTTCCGAGGCCTACCGGGAGGGGCAGGGCGTATGCCGTGACTATGCCCACCTCGCGATTGCGTTCTGTCGCGCCTTGAACATTCCGGCCCGTTACTGCACGGGCTATCTGGGCGACGTCGGCACACCACCGCCCTATCCTCCGGGCGACTTTGCCGCCTGGTTTGAGGCCTATCTCGGCGGCCAATGGCACACGTTCGATCCGAGGAACAACGAGCCACGCATCGGTCGCGTTCTGATTGCGCGCGGCCGTGATGCCGCCGATGTCGCGATTACCACGACGTTCGGCCCCAATACGCTCAAGTCGTTTCGGGTTTGGACGGACGAGACCCCGAACCCTTAAGACCAAACAGGCATCTTGGGCGACGCGCTTTCATTGGGAGCGTGACGAGCCTTTGTAGGAATGACACGTGTTTTGCGGAATTGCGAGCGCGGCCAATTGACGGCGTCGATTTTCTCGTGCCAGCAAGTCGATGTCCGCTGCTGAAGGCGTTGCCGTCATGGCAAGAAGAGTCAGTCTGCACTTCGACTCCATCGGACCAATGTCCGTTAACTCGGCGAAGCGGCGTGCACAATAGAACACCATCCTATCAGCTCAAGGCCTGCCACGGCACTTATTGAACGGGCACATTTCCCGGTAGGGTTAGGGCGCGCGTTCGTCGAACGCAGCCGAGTTCGGGGCCAGGGTTGCGGACGGTGGCGCCCCACGGCTCTGCTGCAAACAGTAAAGGGCCAGCGACCGGATCGAGCGATTTCCGTTCGGCGTGCCTGGCTTGCACGAAAGGCGTTCGTCGAACAGCCGGCACTCAACGAAAGCGCATGTCACGGCGGTGAGCCAACGCGATTTGGGCGGGTTGGCTCGCCGTTATTGCCGGGACTTCGCGCCCGCCCCCTTCGGGAGACTATGGACATCGCGTTCGTCGAACGGTCGGTTCCCGCGCGACCAAGCGCGTTGTGGACTCACCGAAGTCGCGTGCCATACTCTTTTGACCGAAAGAGGCCCACCTGGCGAACGCCTATGAACCCGAGGACATGGGGCTCTGCCACCCGAGATGTCGATCAGGACCCTATTCGACCGTCACTTGTCGAACGCCTTCACGCTGGCTGAGTCGCTATGCGAAGCCGGCCTCGGGTTGGCTATGAAGCCGTACTGACGCGTTCGTCCGGCGGCTGGTCAAGCAATCTCTGAGCGGGGCCGGGTGACCTCGCGATTCTTTCAGGACACTAGGGAGTCTCGAAAATCCCTGCGCTCGTTCGGTAGCGTTCGTTCGGCAGACGAACGCGCGTCATTGGCCCGGCTTCGAACCCGGGTCATGCGCGGGTAATGTCACTTTCGTGTACTTCGCGCACGTCTCGAAGATGATCATCCCGGCCGCCGCTTCCTTCCGCAACCTGACGTTGATCGTAGAAAGCGCCCGTCCGAACACGCGTGCGAGCGCGCGCTGAGACGCCCTGAGCACGTCGTCCTTTTCGAGATACAGGTCCGGGAAGTCGCCGCATCCATGTTTCCGGACATGGAGTACGAGGGCTCTCACGCTCTTGAAGCGCGGCATGGCGCGTGTTGTGCCTCCTGACGGCGGCTTACGAGCTTCGGCCTGATCGGCGCTGGCGCATTGCTGCGAGGGCCTGGGAGCAGGACAGGGCTCGGCGACTGCCGGTAGGTCCTGCCGCTGCGCTGACACGGAGGCGCGCGGGTCGGTCATGGCTTCCCGGCGGCGGGCAGCTCCGAGAGCAAGGACCGGCAACAGACCGCTCGTGATCTCCATCATGAGAATGGCGGCGCAGAGCCAGACGTTCCCGAGGCTCATGCCGTCGCGCCAGGGAACGACGACGAGGGCTATGGTGAGGCAGTCGAACGCCACGACGTTGAGCCACACTGCACAGGCAACGACACTGCCGCCCGCAGTCGAGCGGCCGTTCACCACCAACATCACGAGACCGGATTTGGCGGACGCGCAGA
>JAFKKW010000146.1 GCA_017304275.1 Hyphomicrobiales bacterium
CCTTTCGCCGAACGGATCGCCGCAGCGCGCACGCCGGACCTGCGCCTGCTGGGCACCAGCGGAACCGTGACAACGCTCGCCAGCCTCCATCTCGACTTGCCGCAATATGACCGCAGGGCGGTGGACGGCCTTATCGTGCCTGCCGAATCCATGCGCGAGATCAGCGCGCGGCTTTCCACGATGGCCCCGTCCGACCGCCGCCGCCTGCCCTGCATCGGCAACGAACGCGCCGACCTGGTGGTGGCGGGCTGCGCGATACTCGAGGCGATTCTCGACATCTGGCCCGCGCCGAAGCTGGGCGTGGCGGACAGGGGCATACGCGAGGGCATACTGCGCAGCCTGATCAGCGCCGCCGGTCCTGCATGATCTCGAGCTGGAGCTGCTGGATCTCCGCCAGCCGCTGCCATTGCTTGCTGATCAGGTGGTCTATCTTCTCGTGCAGATGGCGGATCTCGAGCTCGGCCTTGAGGTTCACCTGATAGTCGTTGAGCGAGCGCAGCCGGTCTTTCGCCTCCTGCCGCTTCTGGCTCATCATGATCACGGGCGCCTGCAGCGCAGCGAGGCACGAGAGCACGAGGTTGAGCAGGATGAACGGATAGGGATCGAATGCCGCGGCTGTGCCCTCGGCGACGTTGTAGGCCATCCAGATCGCGAGCAGCCCCAGGAAGCTCAGGATGAACAGCCAGCTTCCGCCGAAGCTCGCCAGATGGTCGGAGACGACCTCGCCGAACGAGCGCTTCTCTTCGAACGCATCCTCGACGTTCTCCGATAGCGTGTCGTGCGTCGCAAGGCTTTCCGCGACCCGTTGCTCGAGGCTGGTGATCTCGCCGGTTTCGTCCCTCAGCAGCTCCTCGACGTAAGCCGACCTGTAGCGTTCGAGCTCCGATTTGGCGATCAGCGCATCCGGCGGGAGATCCGGGTAATCGCGGCGGATGCGATCGACGAGCGCCGGCCGGATCGTCTCGATGTTGACGAGCTGACGCCGCGGCCATTCGCGGCCGGTGAGCGCGCAGGGGGCCTTGGCGGAGGATGCATTGGTGTGGCGGGGCATGATGGGGCGGACCTCGACGGAAGGGGTTGGGTGGAAAGGTGGTTGCGCCGGTCACGAGTGGCAACGGGGGTGCGAACCGTGCCCGATGCGCTGAATTGCAGCGATTGAGATTGGCGGAGCGATCCGCTAAAACCCCGGCAACTCCCGAATCCGCACAAGGAAAGAGGCGCCCGAATGGCTGCAGCCCACCAGTACGTCTACCACATGCACAAGCTCTCCAAGACCTATCCGGGTGGCAAGCAGGTCCTGAAGGACATCTCGCTGTCGTTCCTTCCGGGCGCCAAGATCGGCGTGGTGGGTCTGAACGGCGCCGGCAAGTCGACGCTGCTCAAGATCATGGCCGGCGTCGTCGACGACTTCCTCGGCGAAGCAAAGCCGGCCGACGGCATCAAGGTCGGCTACCTGCCGCAGGAGCCGGAGCTGGACCCCGAGAAGGACGTGCTCGGCAACGCCATGGAAGGTGTCGCGGAGAAGAAGGCCATCCTCGACCGCTACAACGAGATCGCCGCCAACTACTCCGAGGAGACCGCCGACGAGATGACGGCGCTCCAGGATCAGATCGACGCTTTGAACCTGTGGGATCTCGACACCCAGGTCGAGCAGGCGCTCGACGCGCTGCGCTGCCCGCCGGGCGATGCGGACGTGACCAAGCTCTCGGGCGGCGAGAAGCGCCGCGTGGCGCTGACCCGGCTCCTGCTGTCGAAGCCGGACATCCTGCTGCTCGACGAGCCCACCAACCATCTCGACGCCGAGAGCGTCGCCTGGCTCGAGCACTTCCTCAAGGAGTACACGGGCTGCGTGATCCTCGTCACCCACGACCGCTACTTCCTCGATAACCTCACCGACTGGACGCTGGAGCTGGACCGCGGCCAGGGCGTGCCGTGGAAGGGCAACTATTCGAGCTGGCTCGAGCAGAAGGCCAAGCGCGCCGAGAGCGAGAAGGCCGCCGAGGAAGGCCGCCAGAAGCAGATGGCGCGCGAGCTGGAATGGATCCGCTCCTCGCCCAAGGCCCGCCAGGCGAAATCGAAGGCGCGTATCGCCGCCTACGACAAGCTCGTCGAGCAGGCGGGACGCGAGGAGGTCGGCAAGGCCTCGTTCCAGATCGCGACCGGTCCGCGCCTGGGCGACATGGTCATCGAGGCGGAGGGTCTCTCCAAAGCGTTCGGCGACCGCCTTTTGATTGACGATCTCTCCTTCAAGCTGCCGCCCGGCGGCATCGTCGGCGTCATCGGTCCCAACGGCGCCGGCAAGACGACGCTGTTCAAGATGCTGACCGGCGCCGAGCAGCCGGACCAGGGCACCATCAAGCTCGGTCCGACGGTCAAGCTCTCCTACGTCGACCAGTCGCGCAGCCACCTCGACGACAAGAAGACCGTCTGGGAGGAGATCTCGGGCGGCCTCGACATCATGAAGTTCGGCGACAAGCGCGAGATGAGCTCCCGCGCCTACTGCGGCTGGTTCAACTTCAAGGGTCCGGACCAGCAGAAGAAGGTCGGCCTGCTCTCGGGCGGCGAGAGGAACCGCGTCCACCTCGCCAAGATGCTGAAGGAGGGCGGCAACCTGCTGCTGCTCGACGAGCCGACCAACGACCTCGATACCGAGACGCTGGGCGCGCTGGAAGCGGCGCTCGAGGATTTCCCCGGCTGCGCCGTGGTCATCTCACATGACCGCTTCTTCCTCGACCGTCTCGCCACCCACATCCTGGCCTTCGAGGGCGACAGCCACGTCGAATGGTTCGAGGGCAACTTCGAGGCCTACGAGGAGGACAAGAAGCGCCGCCTCGGCGACGCCTCCGTCGAGCCGCACCGCATCAAGTTCAAGCGCTTCGAGCGGTAGATCCGCGCTGGCGGCCGGCTCCGCGGAGCGGAGTCGCCAGCGCCAACAAAGGTTCGCCGCACCGCATCAAATTCAAGCGGTTTGAGCGGTAGCCTCTTTCCCTCTCCCCGCTCTTGCGGGGAGAGGGATAGGGTGAGGGGCAGGTTCTGGCCGCAGCGCAAGTGCTGCCCCTCACCCCGACCCTCTCCCCATTGCAAGGGCAGGGCAATGGGGAGAGGGAGCGCGCGCTTATGTCGGGTTCGCCACCAGCCGGTCGTCCTTGATAGGATGCCGTCATCCAAGGATACCCAGCGATGTCCCTCACCCTCTACGCCCACCCGTTTTCCTCCTACTGCCAGAAGGTCCTGATCGCGATCTACGAGAACGCGACGCCGTTCACCTATCGCGCATTCGGTCCGGAGGATCCCGCGGCGGCCGAGGAGTGGGCGGCCCTCTGGCCGCTGAAGCGCATGCCCCTGCTCGTCGATGAGGGCCGCACGGTTCTCGAATCCTCGGTCATCATCGAATACCTGGATCTCCGCCATCCGGGGCCGGTGAAGCTCATGCCGGAAGACGCGGACGCGGCGCTCGAAACCCGCACGCTGGACCGCTTCTTCGACAACTACGTCATGACGCCGATGCAGAAGATCGTGGTCGATCACCTGCGCCCGTCGGATAGTCGTGATCCCTATGGCGTCCAGCAGGCGCACGAGCTGCTGGACACGGCCTACGGCTGGCTCGACGCCAAGCTCGCCGGCCGCGCATGGGCGATCGGCGACGCATTCAGTCTGGCGGACTGCGCCGCGGCGCCGTCGTTGTTCTATGCCGACTGGGTGCACGAGATCCCGGCCGGCTTCCCGACGCTGAAAACCTATCGCGCGCGCCTGCTGGGACGCCCGTCCGTTGCCCGTTGCGTCGACGAGGCGCGTTTCTTCCGCAAGCACTTCCCGCCCGGCGCGCCCGACCGGGATTGAGCCGCACGCGTATCCGGGCGACGCCCGCGCGCTCGCGCGTATGCCGGAGGTGGCACCGCCGCCACGCGCCTCCCAGGGAAAATTCACGCTACCCACGCCGGCCGATTGACCCCCCGTCACGACGCAGTTTGAATGTTTTGTGACGGGCTGGGGAGGTTTCCCATGGCGACCCATGTTGCTCCAGGGCGCTGGACTATCTGTGCAGTGGCCGCGCTCTGCGTCGTGGCGCTCGGCATGGCGCCGGCGTTCGCACGCCAGTCCGATCCCAACGAGCCGCTGGTCGATATGGCAGGCGAGGTGCATGAGCTGCCGGCCATCGACGGCACGGGCGATCAGGTTTACCTCGATTTCAACGCACCGCTAGACCGCATCGTGGCGTCGCTGCTGCGCACCTCGTCCTACCGATGGTCTTACGGCGCGTTCGACGGGCTGATCGAAAAGCACACCCGCGCCAGGCTGCGCGCTGCCATCGCAGAGCAGTTGCGCAAAATGCCCGACGGCGCTCTGCGGCGCGCCCACCGGGACGCCGCGTCGGATCCGATGTCTCCGCTCTTCGATCTGCGGCTGCCGGGCGATACCTGGGCTGAGAAGTGAGGGGGCGAGAGGGAACGGGCGATACGCCGGCGCTTACGCGTGATCGGGATAAACGCCACGCAGCACGTCCTCGAAGTGCTCCTTGACGCTGGCATTGCAACGGCACGAACGCGCTTCGAGTGCCGCGTTGTCGCGCACCACCAGCGATCCACGCCGGGTCTCGAGAATGCCGTCCGCCTTGAAGATCTGGATCACGCGGCTCGCATAGCTGCGCCCGACCCCGAGCATGGAGGCAAGCTCCTCGTGCGTGAGCGGTACCGTGAAGTCGCCGGTGCGCTCCATGGCCGATAGGATCCATTTGGCCGTGCGCTGCTCGATCGAGTGGATCGCGTTGCAGGCCGTCGATTGCAGCACCTGCGCCAGCAGGCAATCCGCATAGCGCGCGAAGAGATAGCGCAGGCTCGGCGATTGCCGCTTGGCCGCTTCGAGCTGCGCGACCGGCATCAGCAAGAACGATCCGCCGAACTTGACCACGATGCGGCAATAGGCGGGCAGGTTGCCGGAGCTGACGATCCCTCCCACGGCACCCTCTCGTCCGATCAGTACCGTCTCGACGTCATGCCCGTCCTCGTTCGTCACCAGCAACGAGACGAGGCTCGGCCCACAGGGGAAGTAGACCGTGGCCACGTTGTCGCGTGGCTTGTAGAGCGTTTCCCCGCCGGCGTGCTCGGCGGACGCGAGGTGCGGAGAAAGCAGCGCATAGTCGTCCGCCCTCAGCGCGCGCAATAGATTGCTGTCGCAGGGGATGTCCACGGTGTCGGTGATTGGCAGGTTCCGGCCCAAGATCATGATCTCCACATACTCCGGAAATTCACATCCCTTCTGTGCACAAGTGCACAGACAGAGCAAGACCCGTTTGATTGAGTGGCGAAAGGTCAGGGTGGGGATCAAGTCGTGTCGCAATCTCACCCGGAACCAAGGAGCGCCCATGGCGATCCCCGTCCCCTTCCATCCTTCCTCCCATTCGGCGAGCCGCATCATGGGCCTACCGAGCGACCCGTTTGGGCTCGAACTGGAGCCGCGGCGTTTGCCGGACGACATTCTCGTCGTCGAGGACAATTACATGATCGCGCTCGATCTCGAGACGATGCTGCGGGATCTGGGCGTGGCAAGCGTCCGCACGGCCTCTAGCGTGCACGAGGGGTTAGGGTTCATTGCCGACCGGCTGCCCGACCTGGGGCGCATCGACGTCAACCGCGGCGA
>JAFKKW010000147.1 GCA_017304275.1 Hyphomicrobiales bacterium
GTACGAGATCCGCGTGGGGAGTGGACCTCAGGTTTCGAGGCCTTGCCGCAGTATTTCGAGTGCCTCGGCGACGGTTCTCTCGCGAATGGCCGCGCGGCCGATGTCGCCGAAGCGGAATTCGTGGCTCTGGGGCGGTTTTCCCGGCGTCGCGAGGCCGATGTAGACGAGGCCGACGGGCTTCTCCGCGCTCCCGCCGCCGGGTCCGGCGATGCCGGTGACGGATACGGCGATGTCGGCTGCGGAGGCGCGACGGGCGCCGACCGCCATCTCGCGTGCCACCTCCGGGCTCACGGCGCCATGGTGGCGGAGGGTTTCGAAGTCCACGTCGAGCAGGCCGATCTTGGCCGCGTTGGAATAGGTGACGAAGCCGCGCTCGAAGACGTCGGAGGCCCCGGCAACTTCCGTGAACAGGGCTGCGATGAGGCCGCCGGTGCAGCTTTCGGCGGTCGCGAGCCTCCAGGCGCGGGTGCGCATGGCGGCGAGGAGGCGCTCTGCGGTCGAGATCAGATCGGCGTCGAACATGGGCATGATCCTGACGGCGACGGCCGGTCTGGCCCAGCGCCTCAACGTCCTATCCCATGAAACCGTTCGAGGCGCACTTTCCGGCACGCCTCGCGGATCGTCAGCGATTGGGAAGGCCGGATGTCAGTCGGCGATCATCTTCTCCGCCAGGCGCAGCAGGTCGTCGAGCTTGGCGCGCGTCTCGACGCCCATGGTCGCGACCGAGCGGGCCTGGGCCGCCTGCCATACCGGGAAGGCATCCTTCAGAACGATCTGACCCTTGGACGTCAGATGCAGGCCGCGGCCGCGGCGGCCGGCGGGCGGGTCCATGATGATCATGCCGAGCGCGAGCAGCCGTTTCAGGTTGCGCGACAGCGTGGATTTCTCGATGTCGAGCTCGTGGCCGATCTCGACCGCGGTGATGCCGTCGCGCGAGGCGAGCTGGGCGAGCAGCGTGTACTGGCTGGCGGTGATGCCGAGCGGGCGCATGGCATCGTCGTAAAGGCGCGTGATGATGCGCGACAGTTGGCGGACACGGGTCGCAAGGCAGGTCGCTGCCGTGGTCTCGGCGATGTCCGAGATGTTGGCGCCGCTGGTCTCGGCGGTCTGAGGACGCTCGATGGTGTGGGTCATCAGGTTCATGGAGTTGGCCCCCCGGGAATCGCTTTTGGTCATACAACCACCTGCGTCCCAGATGCCGCGATTCTCTCGGGGGGGTCAACGCAAGCCGGGCGCGGGCATGAGGAAAAGACCGACGCGCGTCAGAGCGGCAGTAAGACGGTGGCGGAGGCGAGTGCCGCAAGCCCTTCCTTGCGACCGGTAAAGCCCATCTGCTCCGTCGTCGTTGCTTTTACGGCGACACGCGCGACGTCGATGCCGAGCATGCGGGCAACGGCCGTGCGCATGGCGTCGCGATGCGGGCCGATGCGGGGCTCCTCGCCGAGGATGGTGAGGTCGACGTTGGTGATGCGGCCGCCGCGAGCAGCGATGCGGCGGGCGGCGTCCTCGACGAAGAGGTGGGAGGCGGCGCCCTTCCAGGCCGGATCGGACGGCGGGAAGTGCTGGCCGATGTCGCCGTCGCCGATGGCGCCGAGCAGCGCATCCGTCAGCGCGTGCAGCGGGGCGTCGGCGTCGGAGTGACCGAGCAGGCCGCGATCGTGCGGAATGCGCACGCCGGCAAGCCAGACGTGATCGCCGGGGCAGAAGGCGTGCACGTCGAAGCCGGTGCCCGTGCGCGGCTCGACCGCGGGGGCGGGCGACCTCAGGAGATCGTCGGCCATGGCCATGTCCTCCGGGGTGGTGATCTTGAAGTTGCGGGCGGAGCCCGGGACGAGGGCGACCTCGATGCCGGCCCATTCGGCGATGGCGGCGTCGTCCGTGAACTCGGGCAGGTCGGCTTCGGCGGCGCCGGTGTGGGCGGACAGGATCGGGCCGAAGCGAAAGCCTTGCGGCGTCTGGGCCTTCCACAGTCCTTGGCGCGCGACCGTCTCGCCGATCACCCGGCGATCGTCCTCCCGCTTCAACGTATCGGCCAGCGGCTCGGCGGCGATGGCGCCGGCGTGCGTCTCGAGCGCGGCAAGCACGCGGGCAATGATGTCCGCCGTCACCAGTGGGCGGGCGGCGTCGTGGATCAGAACCACGCCGGGCGGCGTTCCGGCGAGGGCTGCGAGCCCGCGGCGGACCGATTCCTGACGTGTGGCGCCGCCCAGCACGGGGGGCGTCAGGCGGGTGGAGGTGCCGCGCACGGCGGTCTCGTAGTGCTCCCGGTCATCGGGGTGGATGACGACGGTGATGGTGCCGACGGTCGGGCAGGCATCAAACGAAGCGATGGCATGGGCAAGCACCGGCCGGCCGGCCAGCAGGGCGTATTGTTTGGGGGCGCTGCTGCCGGTCGGGGCGTGCTCGCGGCTTGCGCGGGCCCCGCGGCCGGCGGCGACGATCAGGGCGGCTGCTTTCACGGACGTGTCCAAGAAGTGCGTGGCGGTCGGAAGCGACTTAGCCCGCGACGCGGCAATTCGGCAATCACAAGAACGCGCTTGTCGCTTGCGCAAAATGCTAAGCCGGACTATCGTGCCTAAATCAGAGGCACCGTAAAGCTGTGCCTAATTTATAGGCAGCGAGGGGGTTCTCGCTCTTGATCCGGCTAAAAATCGGCTCTCAAGTTCTTGAAAATGCGGTCTTCCTCGCGCCGATGACGGGCGTGAGCGATCTGCCGTTCCGCCAGCTTGCGCATGAGCACGGCGCCGGGCTGGTCGTGTCCGAAATGGTGGCGAGTGCCGAGCTGGTCCAGAAGCGGGCAGATGTGCTCCGGCGCGCGGAAGGTCGCGGCCTGTCTCCGTTCGTGATGCAACTCGTCGGGTGCGAGGCGCGCTGGATGGCGGAAGGCGCGCGGATCGCGGAGGCCAATGGCGCCGACATCATCGACATCAACATGGGCTGTCCGGCCCGCGAGGTGACGGGCAAGGCGTCGGGCTCGGCGCTGATGCGCGATCTCGATCATGCCCTGGCGTTGATCGATGCGGTGGTCGGAGCGGTATCGGTTCCGGTCACGCTCAAGATGCGACTCGGGTGGGACGATCGCTCGCGCAACGCGCCCGAGCTTGCGCGCCGGGCGGAGGCCGCGGGCATCCAGCTCATTACCGTGCACGGACGCACACGCCAGCAGTTCTTCAAGGGCACCGCGGACTGGTCGGCGGTACGCGCGGTCAAAGAGGCGGTGGGCATTCCCGTGATCGTCAACGGCGACATCCTCACGGTGGCCGATGCGCGCGCTGCGCTCGCTGCTTCGGGCGCGGACGGCGTGATGATCGGGCGGGGTGCCTACGGCGCGCCCTGGCTGCTCGGGGCGGTCGCCGCGGCTCTTCAGGGCAGCGGGGACGGGACGCCGCCGCCGCTGGCGGTGCAGGGTCGCGTCGCGCTGCGGCACGTCGAAGCGATGCTCGCCCATTACGGCGACTTCCTCGGTCTGCGCAACGCCCGCAAGCATATGGGGTGGTACATCGAGACGAGCGGTCACCGTGTAGCGGCACGCAAGGTCTGGCGGCAACGCCTGTGCACGGAGACCGATCCCCTGCGCGCGCTCGCGCTGCTCGACGCGTTCTACGGAGATGCGCCCGAGTACGACGTGATGGAGCAAAGCGTGCTGGAGGGTGCCGCATGAGCAAAAGCACCGCCGAACGCCCGATTCCCTTTCGCAGGCCCGTGGTCGAGTTCGACGCCCTGCTCGGTGCACTCCCGCATCCGATACTGGTGATCGGCGACGACAATCATATCGTCTACGGCAACGCGGCGGCGGAGGCGTTTCTTTCGACGAGCACGCCGATGATGGTGCGTCTGCGTCTTGATGATGTGGTCGCGTTCGGGTGTCCGCTGCTGGCGCTGGTGGATCAGGTGCGCGAGAGCGGCTCGACCGTCAACGAGTACGGCGTCGAGATGGCGAGCCCGAAATTCGCCAACCCGAAGCTGGTCGACGTGTACGCCGGCCCCATGGGCGATGGTGCGCCGCTGATCGTGATCATGCTGCAGCAGCGCAGCATGGCGCAGATGATCGAGCGCCAGCTTACACACCGGGCCGCAGCGCGCTCGGTCTCGGGCATGGCCGCGGTGCTGGCGCACGAGATCAAGAACCCGCTGTCGGGCATCAAGGGTGCCGCACAGCTTCTCGAACAGAACCTGTCGGACGAGGATCGCGTGCTGTCGCAGCTCATCTGCTCGGAAACGGAGCGGATCCGCAACCTCGTCAACCGCATGGAGGTGTTCGGCGACGAACGTCCGCTTACCAAGGAGCCGGTCAACATCCACGACGTGCTCAACCACGTGCGCAAGCTGGCGGAGACGGGCTTTGCTCGCGGCATCCGCATCGTCGAGGACTATGACCCGTCGCTGCCGCCGGTGCCGGGTAATCGCGACAAGCTGGTGCAGGCCTTCCTCAACCTCATCAAGAATGCGGCGGAAGCGATCGGCGACAACAAGGACGGACAGGGCCGCATCATCATGCAGACCTCGTTCCGCCCCGGCGTGCGGCTCTCGGTTCCGGGCGCGGATCAGCGCATTACGCTGCCGCTCATGATCCAGATCGAGGACAACGGTCCCGGCGTACCGGATCATCTGCGGCCGCATCTCTTCGACCCCTTCGTCACCACCAAGCACAACGGCACCGGTCTCGGCCTCGCGCTGGTGGCCAAGATCATCGGCGACCACGGCGGCATCATCGAGTGCGACAGCGAGGCCAACCGCACCGTGTTCCGCGTGTTGCTGCCTCTGCAGGATCGCAGCGCGAAGACCGGACCGTTCCGGCGGCCGGTACCCGTCAACGACAGGAGCAGGTAGCAATGGCTCGCGGCACCATCCTCATCGCGGACGACGATACCGCCATACGTACCGTCTTGAACCAGGCTCTCGCGCGGGCCGGATACGCGCCACGCGCCACCGGCAACGCGGCGACGCTCTGGCGCTGGGTCAGCCAGGGCGAGGGCGATGTCGTCATCACCGAC
The DNA here is from genome assembly GCA_017304275.1 of Hyphomicrobiales bacterium. Lineage (GTDB taxonomy): Bacteria > Pseudomonadota > Alphaproteobacteria > Rhizobiales > Hyphomicrobiaceae > Hyphomicrobium_C. Next base: position 4,995 of record JAFKKW010000147.1, read on the forward strand.
GTCGTCATGCCCGACGAGAACGCGTTCGACCTCATCCCGCGCATCAAGAAGGTGCGGCCCGAGCTGCCGATCATCGTCATGAGCGCGCAGAATACGCTGATGACGGCGCTGACGGCTGCCGAGAAGGGCGCCTACGAGTACCTGCCGAAGCCGTTCGATCTTTCGGAAGTGGTGTCGGTCGTGAGCCGCGCGCTTGCGGGGCCCGGCCGGCGTCCGCGCGCGGTGACGTCGGACATGGACAGCGAGGAGCTGCCGCTGATCGGCCGCTCGCCGGCGATGCAGGAGATCTACCGTGCCCTCGCGCGGCTGACGCAGACGGATCTCACGGTGATGATCCAGGGCGAGAGCGGCACCGGCAAGGAATTGGTCGCGCGGGTGCTGCACGATTACGGCAAGCGCCGCGCGGGGCCTTTCGTGGCCATCAACATGGCCGCGATCCCGCGCGAGCTGATCGAGAGCGAGCTGTTCGGTCACGAGAAGGGCGCGTTCACGGGCGCGCAGACGCGCACGCCGGGCCGCTTCGAGCAGGCCGAGGGCGGCACACTGTTCCTCGATGAGATCGGCGACATGCCGCTCGAAGCTCAGACGCGGCTCCTGCGCGTGCTGCAACAGGGCGAATACACGACGGTGGG
>JAFKKW010000148.1 GCA_017304275.1 Hyphomicrobiales bacterium
CGCCACGCTGTCAATTCACGAAGTATGTGCATGTCGGAGACGCGTCCTTAACCAGACGTTGATGCGGACGCGATAAATTCAGCCGATCTTCAATCGCAGCCGAGCCATGCACGGCTCTCGCTCTGCGTCTCGACCGCGATCCGTTCATTGCTCAAGCCTCACGGGCGCTGCCATGAGATCGGCAATCGGGTTTCTTTCGCTTCTCGCTTTCGGGTTTCTGGCCGCGGGCGTGCTGACGGTCGTCGGCTCAGGACCTTCGGCCGACTTTTCTTTCGATGCGGCGCTGGGTGCGATGCCGGGCGGCGTGCATCTCGGCTCGCTGCTGATCGGCCTCGTGCTCGGCGTCGTGCTGTCGGGGTTGGCGCGCGTGTCGTGGGCCGAGCTTCCGCGCCGGTTCGTCTTCTGGCTGTTGGCCTACGAGCGAACGTTCTATCGCTTGGCGCTGGCCGGCGTTTTCATCGGTGTTCTCGTCTTCTACTGAGCCGTCGGCTGGCGCGGAAAAGGCCCGGCATTTCTGCCGGGCCTTTTGCCTTGGACCAACGATGGTCCGGGTCGCTGCTGGTCGCGTCTCGGATCAGACCGAGTAGTACATGTCGAATTCGACCGGATGCGGCGTCATCTCGTAGCGCATGTTCTCGCCCATGCGCAGCTCGATGTAGGCATCGATCATATCATCGGTCATGACGCCACCGGCCTTCAGGAAGCCGCGGTCCTTGTCGAGCGCGGCAAGAGCCTCGCGCAGGCTGCCGGCAACGGTCGGGATCTTGGCAAGCTCGGCCGGCGGCAGGTCGTAGAGGTTCTTGTCCATCGGATCGCCCGGATGGATCTTGTTCTGGATGCCGTCGAGGCCGGCCATCAGCATGGCGGTGAAGGCGAGGTAGGGGTTGGCGCCCGGATCCGGGAAGCGGATCTCGATGCGCTTGGCCTTCGGGCTGGTGACGACGGGGATGCGGCAGGAGGCGGAGCGGTTGCGCGCCGAGTAGGCGAGCAGCACAGGCGCCTCGTAGCCCGGCACCAGACGCTTGTAGGAGTTGGTCAGCGGATTGGCGAAGGCGTTGATGGCCTTGGCGTGCTTCAGGATGCCGCCGATATAGAAGAGGCAGGTTTCGGAAAGGTCGGCGTACTTGTTGCCCGCGAACATCGGCTCGTTGCCCTTCCAGATCGACTGGTGGACGTGCATGCCCGAGCCGTTGTCGCCGAAGATCGGCTTCGGCATGAAGGTGGCCGACTTGCCGTACGCCTGCGCGACCTGGTGCACGACGTACTTATAGATCTGGAGGTGATCGGCCATCGTGATCATGGGGCCGAACTTGATGCCGAGCTCATGCTGGGCGGCGGCGACCTCGTGGTGGTGCTTCTCGACGCTGACGCCCATCTCGCTCAGCACCGACAGCATCTCGGAGCGGATGTCCTGGCAGCTATCGATCGGGGGAACCGGGAAGTAGCCGCCCTTGACGCGCGGACGATGGCCGAGGTTGCCCATCTCGTATTCGGTGTTCGAGTTCGTGGGCAGCTCGGAGCTGTCGACCTTGTAGGCGACCGTGTACATGTCGGTGGTGAACTTCACGTCGTCGAAGATGAAGAACTCGGCCTCGGGGCCGAAATAGACCTTATCGCCGATGCCGAGGGAGGCCATGTAAGCCTCGGCCTTCTTGGCGATGGAGCGCGGGTCGCGCTCGTAGGGCTGGCCGGTCAGCGGCTCGATGACGTCGCAGAAGATCGCGAGCGTGGTCTGGGCGAAGAAGGGATCGATGTGGGCGGACGACGGATCGGGCTTCAGGTACATATCCGAGCTCTCGATGCCCTTCCAGCCGGCGACCGAGGAACCGTCGAATGCGTAGCCTTCGAACATATCTTCATCGACGCAGGAGACGTCGGCGGTGACGTGCTGCATCTTGCCTTTCGTGTCCGTGAAGCGCAGATCGACGAACTTCACGTCCTTGTCCTTGATCAATTTCAGGACGTCACTGACCGTTGTCATAAACACTCCCCTTTGTAAGGAATTCTGGTATCGCCAAGAGACCGCTGGCGCCGGCTTGGATCAGATCGCTTCCGCGCCGGTCTCGCCGGTGCGGATACGGATGGCCTCCTCGATGGTCGATATGAAGATCTTGCCGTCGCCGATCCGGCCCGTCTTAGCGGCCTTTTGGATCGCTTCGATGGCCTTGTCGAGCATCTCATCGCCGAGAACAACCTCGATCTTCACCTTCGGCAGGAAATCGACCACGTACTCGGCGCCGCGGTACAACTCCGTGTGGCCCTTCTGGCGGCCGAACCCCTTCGCCTCGATGACGGTGATGCCCTGCAGGCCGATCTCCTGAAGGGCTTCTTTGACCTCGTCGAGCTTGAAGGGCTTGATAATTGCTTCGATTTTTTTCACGCCCTGTCCTCCGGTGGGTCCCGTGCGCAAACCTGATGCGCCGGACCGGCCATCGGGTAGCATGGGACATGCCAAGTCGTTTGCCTTGATTTTATGCCTTGTGGGTCAGTGTCTTGGAGAGTTACTGCCTTTTGGATAGGCAGTCCAGCGGTCGTAAATTGCGTAAAAATTACTCAATATGACTGTGTTTTGTGCACCGGTTGAGATCTATCCGATAACGGCCGAAATGGCATTGCGGTCGAACCGGGAGGCCGGATCTTCCGTACTTCCGCAGGTGGCGTTTTCCGGTCGCCGGGGACGCGCGATCATGGTTCCTGCACGATAAGGTTCGAGCGAGGGAGAGGCATTTGGGTCGAGAGACAGTCTGGCTGGACGGGAGCCTCGCGCTTCTGACCCCGAACGAGATGGGCCGCGCCGACAAGCTCGCCGTCGATCACGGGGTGCAGAGCCTCGCTCTCATGGAAGCCGCCGGGCAGGCGGTTGCGGATGCGGCGCGGCAGCTCGTTCGTCCGGGGCAACGCGTGGCCGTTCTCTGCGGGCCGGGGAACAACGGCGGCGACGGGTTCGTCGCGGCGCGGCTTCTCAAGCGGGCGTCGTATGACGTGCGTCTGTTTCTTGCGGGTGAGAAGGCGGCGCTCAAGGGCGATGCGGCGGAGATGGCGCGCCGCTTCGACGGGCCGGTGCGCGCGCTGGATCCGTTTCAGCTCGAGAGTCTTCACCTCATCATCGATGCGCTTTACGGCGCCGGACTGTCGCGCCCGATCGACGGCGTTGCGGCCGAGGTCGTTGCGGCGGTCAACGCGTCGGGTACGCCGGTGCTTGCCGTCGACGTGCCGAGCGGTCTCGACGGCGCGACCGGCGCGGCAGCGGGGCCGGTGATGCATGCCACCGAAACGGTGACGTTCTTCCGGCGCAAGCCGGGGCATCTGCTCTATCCGGGACGCGGACTGTGCGGAACCGTGCGTGTCGCCGACATCGGGATTCCGGATCGCGTGCTTTCGGAGATCGCGGTCGACACGTTCGCCAACGAACCGGCGTTGTGGCAGGCGCAGGTGCGCTGGCCGACGCACGAAGGCCACAAGTACGCGCGCGGCCACGCGGTGACGGTCTCGGGGCCCGCGCATGCGACGGGAGCCTGCCGTCTCGGCGCGCGCGCGGCGCTGCGTGCGGGCGCCGGTCTGGTGACGATCGCGAGCCCGCTCGATGCGGTGTCCGTCAATGCCGCGCATCTGACGGCCATCATGTTGAAGCCGTTCGAAGGGCCGGACGGGCTCGCGGCCATGTTGGAGGATAGGCGCAAGAACGCCGTGCTGCTCGGTCCCGGTGGCGGTGTCGGAGAGGCGATGTGCCGGCTGGTCGAGGCGGCGTTGCGGTCGCCGGCATCGGTCGTGCTCGACGCGGATGCGCTGACGTCGTTCGGCGGCAACCTTGCGCGGCTTCGGGCGGCGATCGCGCAGCGCGACGACAGGGCCGTCGTGCTGACGCCGCATGACGGCGAGTTCGACCGGTTGTTCGGACGCGTGCCGGGCTCGCGGCTCGATCGGGCACGGGCGGGCGCGGCAGAGAGCCGCGCGGTTGTTCTGCTCAAGGGACCGGACACGGTCATCGCGGCGCCGGACGGACGGGCGGCGATCAATGCGAACGCGCCGCCGTGGCTCGCGACGGCGGGCTCGGGCGACGTGCTCGGCGGCTTCGTCACGGGGCTGCTTGCGCAGGGCATGCCCGCGTTCGAGGCCGCGGCTGCAGCCGCATGGCTGCATGGGGCGGCGGCGTCGGATTTCGGTCCCGGTCTCATTGCGGAGGATCTGCCGGAGCGCTTGCCCATCGTGCTGGCGCGTCTCCGGAGTGGGGCGCCGTCTGCGTGAGAGGAATTGCCCTCTTCGGGCGTCGCGTGCACGGAAGCTTGCGTGGGTGCCGGCCTGAGCCGGCATGACGTTTTTGTGCAGACCGATCACCACAAACTCAACGTCACCCCGGCGAACGCCGGGGCCTACGGAAGCTTCAGCAAGCGAAGCGGCGGACGTGCCTCTGGACGTTGTTAGGTATTGATGTCCGGGTCGAGGCGTTGTGATCGACCCGCTTCGCGCAGCGCGCGGTCGGCGGCGAGGAAGGCTTCGAGATGGATTGATGCACGGGTGTCTCCTTCTCCTCACCATGGTCGCCCTTGAGGCGACCATCCAGGAGCAGCTTGTTTCCGCGTTGGCGTGCGTCGCCCTGGATGGCCGGGTCGAGCCCGGCCATGGCGTGAAGGAGGTGCAATGCCTCGGATGTGATGATCCGAGGATGGGCGTCCTCAGGGGGCAGTGTTCGTACGACCCGCTTCGCGCAGGGCGCGGTCGGCAGCGAGGAAGGCTTCGAGATCAGCGGAGGCAGGCGGGCTCGCGCCAGAAACGCCGATGGCTGCCATCATGTCCTCGACCGGTACGTAGCGTCGGGTCTTGCGGTCATAGAGGGCGCCCTTGATCAGAGCGCGCGCGGCAACCTGGCCCTCCCGGTCCCGGTCGGCGAAAACGAAGGTCTGCTCCATCAGTACCGCCTGCTCGTGCCAGCCCAGAACGCGGGTCTCGAGGCGGTAGCGCGTGAAGGCGCGCAACTCGCGGCGGAAGCGGATGAGGGCGGCGTTGGCGACCGGTGTCCAGCCGTTGCGCCATACGGCGCCGGCCAGGCCACTGCGGATCAGGAGGTCGAGGCGGCCGAGATCCATGACGGTGAGGTAGCGGCCGTTGTTCATATGCAGGCTGAGGTCGAGGTCGTTCGGGAGTACCCGGAAGGCGAGCACGGACACATCGCCCGGTACGGAGAGGCGTGGGCGGAACGGCGCGGTCATGAGGAGCCAGAGAAGGCGCAGCCAGAGGTTCATCGGAGGAGCGATCCTTGCGCCCGCGGACATCGGGCGGGATGGAGCGAATCGGTGGCTTTGCGTGCGTTGCCAGGCCACAATCGCCGTTTATTGACCGTGGAGCCAGATTCAGGGGAAGCTCCGACGGTGCGGGCAGTCTACCATGCGATCTGCCGCGAGTGACGAAGAGGCTCAATGACAGGTCCGCGTTCGGTTGGTGCCGGTTCCGTTCGGGTTGCCCTCGCGCTGGCGTTGCTCGCCGGCTGCGGAGGTGCGTCCGCGGTCGCGGCGCCCGAAGCGCCGGCCCAGATCGCGGAAGAGGGCGCCGGTGCGCTCGTGCGCGGTGAAGCGCAGGCGGCTGTACTCAACTACAGTGAAGCACTCAAGGACACCTCGCT